>NZ_JALPKP010000022.1:0-88567 GCF_051383635.1 Geodermatophilus sp. CPCC 205506
GGGCGGTGCGGCCGGGGCCGCCCGCGCGCTGCTCGACCGGGGCGCGGACGCCGACGCCGGGGCCCTGCACGCCGCCGCGGCGCACGGCCGGCTCGAGCTGGTCCGGCTGCTGCTGGACGCCGGCGCCGACGTCAACCGTCGGGAGCCGGACACCGGCCGCTCCCCGCTGCACGCCGCCGTCGCGGCCGGCGTCGACCGCGACGCGCCCGAGGTGGTGCGTGTCCTGCTCGACGCCGGCGCGGACGTCAACGCCACCACCAACGACGGGGCCAGCGCCCTCGACATCAGCCGCGTGTCGGCGGCCCGCACCCGACGCGAGGACGCCGGCCGGGCCACCGCCCACGACGCGCTGGCCGACCTGCTCGTCGCCCACGGTGCCACCGCCTGATGCACCGCCACCCGCCTGGCCGCGAGCCGGTGCAGGCTGCGCGGGCAGCCCGGTCCGGGCACCCGGACGGGCGTACACTCCCCACCCGGTCCAGACACGTCCACCGACGACGAAGAAGGCACTCGACCCCGTGTCAAGCGTGAACTCATCCCGGCCGTCCTCCACCCCCTCCTCCTCAGCGGTGGCAGGGTTCGGCACCAACGAGTGGCTGGTCGAGGAGATGTACCAGCAGTACCTCGCCGACCCGTCCAGCGTTGACCAGGCCTGGCACGAGTTCTTCGCCGACTACCGGCCGGGCAGCCCGGTGGCCGCGAGCGACGACCGCCAGCAGCCGGCCGCCTCCCCGGACGGCCCCGAGCCGGCCCCGTCCTCCGCCGAGCCGTCGGCCGAGCCGGAGGCGACTGCGCCGGCGGCCGGCGCCCCGGCCCCGCAGGCGCCCGCCGCCCAGGAGCCGGCGGGCGGCGCGCCGTCCCGGGCCACCCCGGTGGAGCCGAAGACGGAGGCGACCGTCGTCGACCGCGCTGCCGACACCGCCGCCGCCCAGCAGAAGGCCACCCCGGCGCCGAAGCCGGCCGCCAAGCCCGCGCCGCCGAAGGCGCCGGCCGGCGAGGGCCCGAAGCAGACACCGCTGCGCGGCGCGGCCGCCAGCATCGTCAAGAACATGAACGCGTCGCTGACCGTCCCGACGGCGACCAGCGTGCGCGCGGTGCCGGCCAAGCTGCTGGCCGACAACCGCATCGTCATCAACAACCACCTCGCCCGCTCCCGCGGCGGGAAGGTCTCCTTCACGCACCTGATCGGCTACGCGCTGATCCGGGCGCTGGACGACTTCCCGGAGATGAACGCCTCCTTCACCGAGGTCGACGGCAAGCCGACCCTGGTGACGCCCGAGCACGTCAACTTCGGCCTGGCCATCGACCTGCCGAAGGCCGACGGCTCGCGGTCCCTCGTCGTGGCCTCGATCAAGGCCGCCGAGCAGATGGACTTCGCCCAGTTCTGGGGCGCCTACGAGGACGTCATCCGCCGGGCCCGCGCCGGCAAGCTGACCCTCGAGGACTACTCCGGAACGACGATCAGCCTCACCAACCCGGGCACGATCGGCACCAACCACTCGGTGCCGCGGCTGACCGCCGGCCAGGGCACGATCGTCGGCGTCGGCGCCATGGAGTACCCGGCCGAGTTCCAGGGGATGAGCCCCGAGGCGCTCACCGAGATGGCGGTCAGCAAGATCATCACGCTGACCTCGACCTACGACCACCGGATCATCCAGGGCGCGCAGTCCGGCGACTTCCTCCGCCGCCTGCACCAGCTGCTGCTGGGTGAGGACGGCTTCTACGACGGCGTCTTCCGGTCGCTGCGCATCCCCTACGAGCCGGTGCGCTGGATGCCCGACGTGCGGGTCAGCCGCGAGGGGCAGATCGACAAGGAAGCCCGGGTCATCGAGGTCATCGAGTCCTACCGGCGCAACGGCCACCTCATGGCCGACACCGACCCGCTCGAGTTCAAGGTCCGCAGCCACCCCGACCTGGACATCCTGCAGCACGGCCTGACGCTGTGGGACCTCGACCGGAAGTTCCCGGTCGGCGGGTTCGCCGGCGAGAAGCTCATGGCCCTGCGCGACGTCCTGGGCGTGCTGCGCAACTCCTACTGCCGCACCGTCGGCGTGGAGTACATGCACATCACCGACCCCGAAGAGCGGGACTGGATCCAGCAGCGGGTCGAGCTCAAGGCCGAGCAGCCCGACCGGGACAAGCAGAAGCACGTGCTCGGCCGGCTCAACGCCGCCGAGGCCTTCGAGACGTTCCTGCAGACCAAGTACGTCGGCCAGAAGAGGTTCAGCCTCGAGGGCGGCGAGTCGGTGATCCCGCTGCTGGACGAGGTGCTCATCGCCGGCACCGACCACGACCTCGACGAGGTCGCGATCGGCATGGCGCACCGCGGCCGGCTCAACGTGCTGGCCAACGTCCTGGGCAAGAGCTACGCCAAGATCTTCGGCGAGTTCGAGGGCAACATCGACCCCGGCACCGTGCAGGGCTCCGGCGACGTGAAGTACCACCTGGGCGCCGAGGGCACCTTCAAGAACCCGTTCGACGACAAGTCGATCGCGGTGTCGCTGGCCAGCAACCCGTCGCACCTCGAGACGGTCAACCCGGTGCTCGAGGGCATCACGCGGGCCAAGCAGGACCTCATCGACAAGGGCGAGAACGGCTTCACCGTGCTGCCGGTCCTGCTGCACGGCGACTCCGCGTTCGCCGGCCAGGGCGTGGTCGCCGAGACGCTGAACCTCTCCCAGCTGCGCGGCTACCGCACCGGCGGAACCGTGCACGTCGTCATCAACAACCAGGTCGGCTTCACCACCAGCCCGGCGGCGGCCCGGTCGAGCCTCTACTCGACCGACGTCGCCCGGATGATCGGCGCGCCGGTCTTCCACGTGAACGGCGACGACCCCGAGGCCTGCGTGCGGGTGGCGCGGCTGGCGGTCGAGTACCGGCAGGCGTTCAAGAAGGACGTCGTCATCGACCTGGTCTGCTACCGCCGGCGCGGGCACAACGAGGGCGACGACCCCTCGATGACCCAGCCGCTGATGTACGACATCATCGACCGCAAGCGCTCGGTCCGGAAGCTCTACACCGAGGCGCTGATCGGCCGCGGCGACATCACGCTGCAGGAGGCCGAGGAGGCGCTCAAGGACTACCGCGAGCAGCTGGAGCGGGCCTTCGCCGAGACCCACGACGCGCAGGACTCCTCCGCGCCCGAGCCGGTCATGGACCCGCGGACGGCGCACGAGTCCACGGTCGCCACCGCGATCACCACCGAGGTGCTCAAGGCGATCGGCGACGCGCACGTCTCGCTGCCGCAGGACTTCACCGTCCACCCGAAGCTCCAGCGGCTGCTCGAGCGCCGCGCGGCGATGGTCAGCGAGGGCGGCATCGACTGGGCCATGGGTGAGCTGCTGGCCTTCGGCTCGCTGCTCATGCAGGGCGTCCCGGTCCGGCTGGCCGGCCAGGACTCCCGCCGCGGCACGTTCGTGCAGCGCCACTCGGTCCTCATCGACCGGCAGTCGGCCGCGGAGTACACCCCGCTGGCCAACCTCGCCGAGGACCAGGCGAAGTTCTTCGTCTACGACTCCCTGCTCAGCGAGTACGCGGCCCTGGGCTTCGAGTACGGCTACTCGGTGGCCAACCCGAAGGCCCTGGTGCTGTGGGAGGCTCAGTTCGGCGACTTCGTCGACGGCGCGCAGATGGTGATCGACGAGTTCATCAGCTCCGGCGAGGCCAAGTGGGGTCAGCGCTCCGGCGTCGCCCTGCTGCTGCCGCACGGACTCGAGGGCCAGGGCCCCGACCACTCCAGCGGTCGCCCCGAGCGGTTCCTGCAGCTGTGCGCCGAGAACAACATGACCGTCGCCAACTGCACGACGCCGGGCAACTACTTCCACCTGCTGCGCCGCCAGGCGCTGTCGGACGTGCACCGGCCGCTGGTCGTCTTCACACCGAAGTCGCTGCTGCGGGCCAAGGCGGCGGTCAGCCCGGTCGAGGACTTCACCGAGCAGAACTTCCGCCCGGTCCTTCCGGACGCCGGTGTCGGTGGCGAGCCGCTCGACGACGCCGCGGTGCGGCGGGTCCTGCTGTGCAGCGGCAAGGTCGCCTACGACCTGCAGGCGCAGCGGGAGTCCGACGGCAGCGCAGACACCGCCGTGGTGCGGGTCGAGCAGCTCTACCCGCTGCCGGCCGAGCAGATCCGGGCGGAGCTGGAGCGGTACCCGAACGCGAGCGACGTCGTCTGGGTGCAGGAGGAGCCGATGAACATGGGCGCCTGGCAGTTCATGGCGGTCAACCTGCCCGAGCACCTGCCGGCCGGCCGCACCCTGCGCCGGGTCAGCCGTCGCGCGTCGGCCAGCCCGGCCGTCGGCTCGGCCAAGGTGCACGAGGCCGAGCAGAAGCAGCTGATCGCGACCGCCTTCGCCGACTGACCCACCCGCCCGACTCCGACGCCCGGCCACCGATCTCCCTCGGCGGCCGGGCGTCGTAGGTTCTGGTGCGTGTACTTCACCGACCGGGGTCTGGAAGAGCTCGCCGAGCGGCGCGGCGAGGAGCAGGTCACGCTCGCCTGGCTCGCCGACCAGATGCAGGCGTTCGTCGACCAGCACCCGGACTTCGAGGTGCCGGTCGAGCGGCTGGCGACCTGGCTGGCGCGGGGCGGCACGGACGACGACGACTGAGTTGTCGGCACGTCGACCCCGTCCCGGGTCCCGCCCTGAGCCTGCGAAGGGCGGGGTGGACGGCGCCCTCTCCATCCCGTTGGAACGGGTGACCGTCCGGCGGGAGATCCGCGAGCCCGACGCCTGGTTCTGGGCGCTGCCGGTCATCGCGCAGCTGCGGGACGAGGGCATGCCGCTGGCGCCGGTCACCGTGCTGGTCGGGGAGAACGGCAGCGGCAAGTCCACGCTCGTCGAGGCCGTCGCCCGCGCCTGGCAGGAGCTGCTCACCGCCCAGGTCCACCACTGGGGTCCCGAGCCGTCGGCGGAGGACGCCTCCCTGTGGCGGGGGCTCTGGCTGGAGACGGCGTACCCCCGCCCCCAGGGCGGCATCTGGCTGCGGGCCGAGACGATGCACCAGCTCTTCGCCTCCGTCGACCGGGAGGCGGTCGAGTTGCGGCCCTTCGACGGCGTTCCGCTGAACACCCGCTCGCACGGCGAGGGCTTTCTCGCCTTCCTCGAGTCGCGCACCACCGAGCGGGGCCTCTGGGTGCTCGACGAGCCCGAGTCGGCGCTGTCCTTCCGGTCCTGCCTGCGGCTGATGGTGCTGCTGCAGGGCGCGGTGCGGACCGGCTCCCAGGTGCTGCTGGCCACGCACTCCCCCGTGCTGGCGGCGTACCCGGGCGCCACCGTCTACGAGCTCGACGCCGGCGGCTACGCCGCCCGGGCGTGGGCCGAGCTGGAGCTGGTCCGGGACTGGGCGGCCTTCTACGAGGACCCCGGGCGGCTGCTGCACCACCTGTTCGACGAGTGAGGTGACACGCCCGGGCGCCGGGATCCCCCGCTGCCGGCCCGGACGGCGGGACGCTTCGTGCGTGCTCGGTCACTCGCACGCCCTGTCCGGGCTCGCCGCAGGCGCGGCGACACTGCCGTGGGCCCCGGTCGAGGGCCCCGTCGCCCAGGTCGCCTGGATCGCCGCCGTCGGCGGGATGTCGATGCTCCCGGACCTGGACTCCAGCGGCTCGACCGTCTCGGACATGTGGGGGCCGGTGACCGACGTCCCCTCGGGGGCGATCGGGCGCCTGGCGCAGGGGCACCGCTGGGGCACCCACGACGCCGTCCTCGCGCCGATCGCGTTCGGGGCGCTCGCGCTGGCCGCGGCCAACGCGTTCTGGTCCAGCCTGCTGCTCCTGGCCCTGGCGATCGGGCTGGCGCTGCGCGCCCTGCACTTCGTCATCCCCGGCCGGGCGGAGAACACCGTCGTCGGCAACCTGGTGCTGTCCTGGGGCTCGGCCTGGCTGCTGCTCGGGCACATGCCCTCCCCGGCCTGGCTGCCGTGGGCGGTGGCGCTCGGCGTGCTCACCCACATCGCGGGCGACGCGATCACCAAGCAGGGCGTCCCCGTCCCGCTGATCTGGCTGGTCCGGCGCTGCCGGGTGGTGCTGACCCCGCTGCGCACCGGGGCCACCCTCGAGAAGGCCGTGCTCGCCCCGGCGTTCGTCGTCGGAACGCTGTGGTTCGTCTACGCGAACACCGGCGTCCGGACGGCGGTCGAGCCGTGGCTGCAGGACCTCAGCGGCCTGCTCTGATCCGGGCGCGGCCCCCGGTTCGCTAGGTTGCCCGCCGTGACCGCCGTCTCCTCCGCGCCGCCGACCCCCCGGCTGGGCCGCGGAACGCACCTGGGCTACGCCCTGGGCTCCATCGGGACGGCCGCATTCGGCACCGTGCCCGGGCTGTTGCTGCTCTTCTACCTGACCGACGTCCTGGGCGTCGCCGCCGGTGTCGCCGGGCTGGTGGTGTTCGCGCCCAAGGCGTGGGACGTCGTCCTCAACCCCTGGATCGGCAACCGCTCGGACCGCACCGAGAGCCGCTGGGGCCCGCGCCGGCCCTGGATGCTGGCCGGCGGGCTGACCCTCCCCCTGCTGTTCGTGCTGGTCTTCGCGGGGCCGGGTGCGCCGCCCGGACCGGCCGCGCTCTGGGTCGCGGTGGCCTTCCTGCTGGCCGCCACCGCCTACGGCTGCTTCCAGGTGCCCTACGTCGCCCAGCCGGCCGAGATCACCGATGACCCCGGCGAGCGGGCCACCCTCATGTCCTGGCGGGTGGCGGTGCTGGCGCTGGGCATCCTGCTGGCCGGCGCCGGTGCTCCGGCGGTCGTCGACCTGGCCGGCGGCGGGCGGGCGGGACACCTGGCGATGGCGGCCTTCGTCGCGGTGCTCCTGGCCGTGGGCATGCTGGGCGCGGTCGTCGGCACCCGCTCGGCCCCGACGCTGACCCGCGTGCGCAGCGAGGGCCGGCTGCTCGCCACCCTGGTCCGCGCCTGGCGGTCCCGGCCGTTCCGGCTGCTGCTCGCCGGCTTCGTCGTCCAGGCACTGGGGATCGGCGTGATGCTGGCCGGTGTCCCCTACTACTCCCGGCAGGTCCTCGGGGACCCGGCCGCCGGGTCGCTGCTGTTCGCGGCGCTGGTCGGCCCGGCGATCCTGGTCATGCCGCTGTGGCTGCGGGTGAGCCGCCGGCTGGGGAAGCGGACCGGCCTGCTGGCCGCCTCGGTGCTGTTCGCGGCCGGCGCCGCGGCGCTCGCGCTCGGCGACGCGGGCGGGACCGGCCTGGTCATCGCGCTCGTGGTGCTGGTCGGGGTCGGCTACGCCGGGATGCAGATGTTCCCCCTGGCGATGCTGCCCGACGTGATCGCCGCGGACGAGGCCGCGTCCGGGCAGCGCCGGGCGGGGGTGTTCACCGGGGTCTGGACGGCGGCCGAGACGCTCGGCCTGGCCGTCGGCCCGGGCCTGCTCGGCGGGCTGCTGGCGCTGGCCGGCTACGTCTCCTCGACCGGGGACCAGGTCGTCGCCCAGTCCGCGTCCGCGGTGACCGCGGTGCAGCTGGGGTTCAGCGTCGTCCCGGCCGTGTTGGTGCTCGCCGCGCTGCCCTTCTTCGCCCGCTACCGCCTCGAGGAGACCGGCCCATGACGCCCGACGACGTCCTGGCCGAGCTGACCGCGCTGCAGGCCGGCGACGTGCCCACGCACGGCGGAGCGACCATGGCCTACGTCTACGACTCCGGGCTGGAGGGGCTGGACGACCTCGCGGCCGCGGCCCAGGCGGCGTTCCAGTGGACCAACGCGCTGGACCCGACCGCCTTCCCGAGCGTCGCCCGCATCGAGAACGACCTGGTCGGCGCCGCGGCAGCGCTGCTCGGCGGCGGGCCGGACGTCGTCGGGACGCTGACCAGCGGCGGGACGGAGAGCTGCCTGCTCGCGGTGCTGTCCGCCCGCGAGCGGTGGCGCGCGGCGGGCGCGCCGGGGCGCCGCCCGCGCCTGGTCCTCCCGGTCACGGCGCACGCCGCCTTCCGCAAGGCCGCGCACCTGTTCGACCTCGAGGTGGCCGAGGTGCCGGTCGACCCGGTCACCTGCCGGGCCGACGCCGCGGCGGTCGCCGCGCTCCTGGACGAGCGAACGGCCCTGGTGGTGGTCAGCGCACCGTCCTACCCGCACGGGGTCCTCGACCCGGTCGGCGAGGTGGCCGCACTGGCCGCGGCGGCCGGCGTCCCCTGTCACGTGGACGCGTGCATCGGCGGCTGGGTGCTGCCCTTCCTCGACGGCGTCCCGGAGCGCTTCGACCTCTCGGTGCCCGGCGTGACCTCCCTGTCGGTCGACCTGCACAAGTACGGGTACGCGCCCAAGGGCGTCTCGGTGCTGCTCACCGCCGACCCCGGGCTGCGCCGGGCGCACTGGTTCACCACAGCCGGCTGGCCCGGCTACCCGGTGGTCAACCCGACCCTGGCCGGCACCCGATCGGCCGGTCCGATGGCCGCGGCGTGGGCGGTGCACCGGCTGCTCGGCGTCGAGGGGTACCGGTCGCTGGCCCGGCGGGCCCGGGCGGCCACGGTGGCCCTGGCCGAGGGGATCGGCGCCGTCGAGGGGCTGCGCGTGGTCGGGACGCCGGCGGCCACGCTCGTCGCTCTCGCCCAGGACGGCGCGGACGGCGTCGACGTCCTCAACCTGGCCGACGAGATGACCGCCCGCGGCTGGCTGCTGCAGCCGCAGCCGCCGTTCGGCCAGCCCGGCGGCGCGGACCTGCCCGCGACCCTCCACCTGACGGTCACCGCGGCGACCGCCGGCCGGGTCGACGCGCTGCTGGCCGACCTGGCCGACGCCGCCCGTGCCGCGGCCGCGCTGCCCCGCCCGGTCGCCGACCCGGCCCTGGTGGCGGCCGCGGCGACGCTCGACCCGGCGGCGCTCACGGCCGTCGAGGTCGACGCGCTCCTCGCGCTGGCGGGGGTCGGCGGCGGCGGGCTGCCCGAGCGGATGGCGCCGGTGCACGCGCTGGTCGCGGCGCTCCCCCGCCCGCTGGCCGAGCGGCTGCTGGCGGGCGTGCTGGAGCTGGTCTACCGGCCGACGACGGTGCCCCGGTGAGCGGTCCGGCCGTCCTGCCGGCCCCGCCGGGCGAGAACGGACGAGGAGCCTCATGAGCGGGCACGTGTACGTCACCCGGCTGCTGGTCGACGACGCGATGGCGACGCTGGCCGAACTCGGGCCGCCCCTGGTGACCGGGCGGGAGGAGCCACCGACGGCCGAGGAGATGCGGCGCGACGTGGCCGGGGCCGTCGCCGTGGTGAGCACGCTGACCGACCGGGTGGACGCCGCGCTGCTCGACGCGGCCGGACCGTCGCTGCGGGTGGTCGCGAACGTGGCGGTGGGCTACGACAACGTCGACGTCGCCGCGGCGGCCGAGCGGGGCGTCGTCGTCACCAACACCCCCGGCGTGCTCGACGCCGCGACCGCCGACCTCACGATGGGCCTGGTGCTGGCCGCCGCGCGCCGGATCGCCGAGGGCGACCGCTTCCTGCGCACCGGCACGCCCTGGATCTGGGGGCCGCGGATGATGACCGGCCTGGACGTCTCCGCCGGGGCCACCCTCGGCGTCGTCGGCTACGGGCGGATCGGGCGGGCCGTGGCCCGCCGCGCGCGGGCGTTCGACATGCGGGTGCTGGCCACCCCGACCCGCACCCCGCTGGGCCCCGACGACGGTCCGGTGGAGTTCCGGGAGCTGCCCGAGCTGTTCGCGGAGAGCGACGTCGTCACCCTGCACTGCCCCCTCACCCCGGGTACCCACCACCTGGTGGACGACGCCTCGCTCGCCCGCATGAAGCCGACCGCGCTGCTGGTCAACACCGCCCGGGGCCCCGTCGTCGACACCGACGCGCTGGTCCGAGCCCTGCAGGAGGGCCGGCTGGGCGGCGCCGCGCTCGACGTGTTCGAGGGAGAGCCGCGGGTGGACCCGCGGCTGCTCGCGCTGGAGCAGGTGGTGCTGACCCCGCACCTGGGCAGCGCCGCCGACCGCACCCGCAGCGCCATGTGTGCCCTCGCGGTGCGCAACGTCGCCGAGGTGCTGGCCGGACGGCCGGCGCTCACCCCGGTGTGACGTCGAGGCCGACCTCGGCGCGCGCCGCGTCCCGGAGGCGGTCCCGGTCGACGCCCAGCGCGGTGAGCGCGCGGATCGCGGTCCCCCGCTCGATGGCGCAGGCCGCCGCGACGACGTGCGCCCCCTGCAGGAGGGCGGGCCGCGTCGACGTCGACAGCGCGACGGCCTCCTGGAAGACCTGCTGCGCCTGAGGGGTCGAGCGGAGCACGCCGGTCGCGGGGCCGCGCAGCCCGGAGGCGGCCGGGGAACGGTGCTCGGCGTCGACCCCCACGGCGGCCAGGGCGCTCACGTGCGCCGCCTCGACCGCGCTCCGCAGCTGCTCCGGGGCAACGCCGACGCGGGCCAGGGCCCGGAGCGCCGTGCCGTCGGGCAGCGCCGCGGCGGCCAGCAGCAGGTGCTCGGGGCCGGGCGTCTCCTCCCCGCTCCGCCGCGCCTCCGCCTCGGCGCCGGTGAGCAGCCGCCGGATCGTCCGCACGTCCCGCACGGCGTTGACCACTCGCATCGACGTTCCTCCTGGCTAGCGGTCGCGCCGCGCGCGGACCTCGGGTGCGAACTTCTTGTGCGCCGCCTGGGCACTGATGCCGAGCGCCTCTCCGACCTGGGCCCACGTCCAGCCCTGCGCGATCGCCTCGGTCACCGCGTCGACCTCCAGCGCGGTCGCCAGCCGGCGCAGCGCCACCACGGCCGCCAGCGCTGCCTCGGGGTCCTCCGGTGGCGGGAGGGGCTGCGGCTCGGCCACGCCATCAACCTAGATTGATGCTCCGCGTGCCGTCAACCACCGTTGATGCGCACCCTGGACGCGGACCGGGGACCCGAGGAGGCTGTCGCTGCCGGCCCGAGGCCGGCACTCCGGCGGGAGGGGCCGGCCGATGCGCTTCCGGTTCAGCTTCCACACCCGGGCGACGCCCGAGCAGGTGTGCACCGCGTTCACCGACGTCAGCGACCGTCGTCTGCAGATCTGGCGACGCACGCTCGACCCGGCGAAGTACGAGGTGCGCGAGGCCGGCGACCACTGGGCCGTCCTCCGGGAGGGCAGCCGCGGGACCCGGATCTGGGTGCTCCTCCGGTACGAGTGGCCCGACCCCGGCACCATCCGGTGGACGCTCCTCGACAGCGACCACTGCGACCGCGGCCGCGGCGAGGTCGTCGTCACGCCGGGGGCGGGCGGCGGGAGCAGGGTCGACGTCGTCATCGACCACGGCGCGCCCCGGGGGTTGCGCGGCCGGGCGATCCTGCTCGGCCAGCGCCTGGCCGGCCCGCTGGCGTTCCCGCGGCTCTGGCGCTCGACCCTCGACGAACTGGCCGCCACCTCCGTCTGAGCGGAGTCGCCCGGTGACGGGGACCGTCACCGGGCGACTCCGCTCAGCGGGTGACGCCCTGCTCCCGCGCGCAGGCGGACACGGCGGCGGCCACGGCCGCGGCGACCCGGCGGTCCAGCGGGCTGGGGACGACGTAGTCCGGGCGCACGTCCGCGCCCACCACGTCGGCGATCGCGGTGGCGGCGGCCAGCTTCATCTCCTCGGTGATGCTGGTCGCGCCGGCGTCGATCGCCCCCCGGAACACCCCGGGGAAGGCCAGCACGTTGTTGATCTGGTTGGGCTCGCCGCTGCGCCCGGTCGCCACGACCGCCGCGTACTTGGCGGCCATCTCCGGATCCACCTCGGGGATCGGGTTGGCCAGCGAGAACACGATGCACTGGGGGGCCATCGAGGCGATGGCCGCCTCCGGCACCGTTCCGCCGGACAGGCCCAGGTAGACGTCGGCCCCCTCCAGCGCACCGGTCATCGTGCCCGCGTACCCGGCCAGGTTCGTGTTCTCCGCGACCCACCGCTTGATCGGCGTGAGGTCCTCCCGGCCGAGGTGGATGACCCCCTTCGAGTCGGCCACGGCGATGTCACCGACGCCCGCCTCGAGCAGGATCTTGGAGCAGGCGATGCCCGCCGCCCCGGCCCCGGCGACGACGACCCGCAGGTCGCCGAGCTCGCGCCCGACCACCTTCGCCGCGTTGCGCAGCGCGGCCAGGACGACGATCGCGGTGCCGTGCTGGTCGTCGTGCATGACCGGGATGTCCAGCCGGTCCCGCAGCCGCTCCTCGATCTCGAAGCAGCGCGGGGCGCTGATGTCCTCGAGGTTGATCCCGCCGAAGGACGGCGCGATCGCCACCACCGTCTCGACGATCCGGTCGACGTCGGTGGTGGACAGCACGATCGGCACCGACGAGATGCCGGCGAACTCGCTGAACAGGCAGGCCTTGCCCTCCATGACCGGCAGCGCGGCGGCCGGCCCGATGTCGCCGAGGCCGAGCACGGCGGTCCCGTCGGAGACGACGGCGACCACCCGCGGCGCCCAGGTGAACCGGCGGGCCAGCGCCGGCTCGGCGGCGATGGCGCTGGAGACGCGGGCGACGCCCGGCGTGTAGGTCAGCGCGAGGTCGGCGACCGAGTCGATCCCGCGGGTGGGCCGTACGGCGAGCTTCCCTCCCTCGTGCACCGCGAACGCCGGGTCATCGGCGAAGCGGTCGACGGTCGCGTCCTGCAGGTGGTCGGCGCCCATGGACCCGGCAGCGTAGACCAGCCGCCGCCGGGGATCTGCAGCCGTGGGCGTTACCGTCCTGACGTGCAGATCCGGGAGCTCGCCGTCCGCGACGCCTACGTCATCGACCTCGTGGCGCACGGCGACGCGCGCGGCCGGTTCACCGAGTGGTACCGCGCCGACGTCCTCTCCGCCGCGGTGGGTCACGCCCTCCCCCTCGCCCAGGCCAACCACAGCGTGTCGGCCCGGGGCGCGCTGCGCGGCGTCCACTTCGCCCTCGTACCACCGGGGCAGGCCAAGTACGTGTACTGCCCGGCCGGGCGGGTGCTCGACGTCGTCATCGACGTGCGGGTCGGCTCCCCGACGTTCGGCCTGCACGACTCCGTCGTCCTCGACGGCGAGCAGCCCCGCGCGGTGTACCTCGCCGAGGGCCTCGGCCACGCCTTCCTGTCACTGGCCGACGGCAGCTCGGTGACCTACCTCGTCTCCAGCGCCTACGACCCCGCCCGCGAGGTCGGCGTCGACCCGCTGGACCCCGAGCTCGGCCTGCCCTGGCCGGCCGACGTCGAGTTCGCGCTGTCGGCCAAGGACCGGGAGGCGCCCACCCTCGCGCAGGCCCGGGAACAGGGCCTGCTGCCCACGATGGCGGAGTGCGAGGCGCGGTACGCGCTCCTAGGCACCGGCGGCTGAGCCGAGCCGGCCCGGCCGCGGCCAGAGCCGGCCCACCACGCGGCCGACGACGACCGCAGGGCCGAACGCGCGGCTGTCGTCGGCGACGAGCGGGTTGTCACCCTCGACCCAGTGGCCGCCGGGCACTCGCCGGCGCACCCTCTTGACCACGAGCAGCTCCGGGCGGGCGGGGAACCGGGCCAGGACGACGGCACCCGGGCGGATCCCGTCGCCGGCGCCGACCCGGCGCACCAGGAGTCGGTCGCCGTCCCGCACCGTCGGCGACATCGAGGGGCCCGACACCCGGGCCATGACCCACGGCGTGACCAGCGGCGGGACCGCTGCGGGGCCTCGGGCCTCGGACCTGTCGGAGCGCATCACCGGGAGTAGGGTCCCAGACGAACCGACCCACGAGACCCGGAGGGCAAGTCCATGCGTTTCCGCATGTTCTCCGCCGTGGAGGCCACCGCGCACTGCGACCTCCCCTGCGGCGTGTACGACCCGGCCCAGGCCCGCATCGAGGCGGAGTCCGTCAAGGCGATCCAGCAGAAGTACCAGGACAACGAGGACCCGGTCTTCCGCACCCGCGCCATCCTGATCAAGGAGCAGCGGGCCGACCTGGTCAAGCACCACCTGTGGGTGCTGTGGACCGACTACTTCAAGCCCCCGCACTTCGAGAAGTACCCGCAGCTGCACGAGCTGTTCAACAAGGCCACCAAGCAGGCCGGCGCCTCCGGCGGCAAGGGCAGCATGGACCCGGCCGAGGGCCAGAAGCTGCTCGACTACATCGCCGAGATCGACAAGATCTTCTGGGAGACGAAGGCAGCTGCCTGACCATCCCCTCGACAGCGGCGCCGGCCGGCGGGACTCCCGCCGGCCCGGCGCCGCGGCCGGTTCCGACCCACGCACCGGACGGCGGTCGCCGTGAGCACCGCCGTCGCCGATCCAGCACGCCCGCCAGACGACCCAGCCCGGAGGTTCGCGATCGACGTCGGCGCCCTGCTCCACCGGGTCGAGGCCGCGGCACCGATCGAGGCGGTCGAGGCCGTGGCCGCGGCGCTCGCCGAGCAGGTCACCGCCCGGCAGGTCAGTTTCCTGATCGCCGACTTCAGCGGCCGGGCCGTCGTCCGCCTGACCTCCGCCGGGCCGGTCGAGGGCGCCCGCACCCGCGACGGCGAGCAGGCCGAGACGGTGCCCCTCGACGGGAGCGTCTTCGGAGAGGTCCTGCGGACCCAGCGGGTGGACGTGCGGACGGAGGGCGACGCGTACCGGCTGATCGTCCCGGTGACCGACCGGGGCGACGCGATCGGGCTGATCGAGCTGCTCCTGTCGCAACCCCCCACCCCCCAGCAGGTCGCGGAGGTGGCCGGCGCCGCGCACGCGCTGGCCTACGTCGTCATCGCCGCCCGCCGGCACACCGACGTCTTCGAGTGGGGCATGCGCTCCACGCCGTTCACCCTCGCCGCCGAGATCCAGCGCCGGCTCCTGCCGAGCGCCTACACCTGCGAGGGGGCGCAGTTCACCCTCGCCGGGTGGATGGAGCCGGCCAGCGAGGTGGGTGGCGACACCTTCGACTTCACGCTCGACCGAGACACCCTCCAGCTGTCGGTCACCGACGCCGTGGGCCACCAGGTCCCGGCGGCGTTGCTGGCCACGCTCCTCGTCGGCGGCCTGCGCAACGGCCGGCGCCGCGGTCTGGACCTCGCCGCACAGGCCCGCTACGCCGGCGACGCCTTGGCGGAGAACTCCGCCGCGGGGCAGTTCGTCACCGGCCAACTGCTCCGGGTGGACCTCGGCACCGGGTCGGCCGGCGTCGTCAACGCCGGCCACCCGTTCCCCCTCCGGCTCCGGAACGGCCGGGTCACCGAGATCCCCCTGGCGATCGACCCCCCGTTCGGCGTCTGGCCCGGCTGGGACTTCCGCGTCCAGCCCTTCCCGCTGGAGCCGGGCGACCGCGTGGTCTTCCTGACCGACGGGATGCAGGAGCGCAACGCCGCCACGTTCGACGTCGCCGCCGCGCTCGCCGACTCCGCCGACCTCCACCCGCGCGAGGTGGTGCACGCCCTCGGCGCCGCGGTGCTGCACGCCACCGGCGGCGACCTGCGGGACGACGCGACGATGCTCTGCCTGGACTGGTACGGCGGCCCGCCCCGAGCCAGGGACAGCGAGTACGGCGCCGACCACGCCCGCGTCTCGCCGTCCGCCACCCCCCGGTGACGGCGGGTGCATCCCGGTACCGTCTGACCCCGATGCGCATCGATCCGGCCGGGTGGCCCTTCATCGCCGGTCCCGTGGCCCCAGCGGCCCTGTTCACCGCCGCCGGGCGGTTCACCGGCCGGCGCGGGCTCCGCGTCGCCGCCTGGCCGTTCCTCGTCCTCGCCGCCTACATGACCCTGTTCTTCCGGGATCCCGACCGGCGCTGCGACGCCGAACCGCCCGACCCCGACGACGTCGTCTCACCTGCCGACGGCGTGGTCATGGTCGCCGGCGAGCCCCAGGAGGGCGTGGCCCCCGAGGGCGAGTGGCAGCAGGTCAGCGTCTTCCTCTCCGTCATCGACGTGCACGTCAACCGGTCCCCGTACCACGGCGAGGTCGTCGAGAGCTCCTACCGCAGGGGCAGCTTCCTGGCCGCCTACCGCAAGGAGTCGGCGCACCGCAACGAGCGCAGCGAGATCTGGCTGCGCGACGGCGACCGCACCGTGGTCTTCCGGCAGATCGTCGGCGTCCTGGCCCGCCGCATCGTGACCCGCACCGGCGTGGGCCGGCGGCTGGCCACCGGCGAGCGGATGGGCCTGATGAAGTTCGGGTCCCGGATGGACGTCTTCGTACCCCGTGAGTGCACGATCACCGTGCGTACGGGCCAGCGGGTGCGCGGCGGGGAGACCGTCGTCGCCCGGTGGTCCCCGGCCGGCTGAGGAGGCGGCCCATGCCCAGCTCCGCGTCTGGCGCACGCCCTCCGCAGACCCGCCGCACGGCCACGGTCGAGTTCGTCCGGGGCTCGGTCCGCGGCACCCGCCGCCGGGCGCTGGCCACCCTGCCCAGCATGTTCACGCTCGCCAACATGCTGTGCGGCTTCGCCGCGATCCTGGTCTCCATCCGGGGCCAGTACACGCTGGCCGCCGTCCTGGTCGGGTTGTCGGTGGTCTTCGACATCACCGACGGCGCCGTGGCCCGGCTGGTCGGCGCGGTCACCCCGTTCGGCCTGCAGTTCGACTCGCTCGCCGATCTGGTCTCCTTCGGGCTGGCCCCGGCGCTGCTGGCGTTCACCCTGTTCTCCGAGGGCCGCGACGAGTGGGACCCGCTGGGCTGGGTCGTCTGCTTCCTGTGGGTGGCCTGCGCGGCGATCCGCCTGGCCCGCTTCAACACAACGATCGACCCGACCGCGGACAAGCGGTACTTCACCGGGATGCCCAGCCCCGGCGCGGCCGGCGTGGTCCTGGCCTCGGTGTTCGCCTTCGGCGACCAGATGCAGGGCCGCGACCGGCTGTGGGTGCTGCTGATCGTCGCCGTCCCGGCCCTGCTCATGGTCAGCCGGATCCGGTTCCGGTCGTTCCGCTCGCTGGTCAGCCCGAAGAGCGGCCGCCCCTACGGCCTGGTGCTGGCGGCCCTGGCGATCGTCGTGGGCTTCGCCCTGGCGCCCGTCGTCACCGGCTGCGTCCTGGCCTACGGCTACCTCCTCGCGCCGGTGCTCGTGCCGGTGCTGTCCCCGCTCGGCCGGCTGGTGCCGGCCCGACTCAAGGAGCTGCTGACATGAGCGTCCGGCCGATCCGTCCCGACGACGTGCCGGCGGTCGTGGGGCTGGTGCGGGAGCTGGCCGAGTACGAGCGGGCCGCGCACGAGGTGCGGCTGACCGAGGAGCAGCTGACCACCGCGCTGTTCGGCGACTCCCCCAAGCTGTTCGGTCACGTCGCGACCGCCGGGGACGGGGTCGTCGTCGGCACAGCGCTGTGGTTCCTCAACTTCTCCACCTGGCGCGGCACCCACGGCATCTACCTCGAGGACCTCTACGTCCAGCCGCAGCACCGCGGCAGCGGCCTGGGGCGGGAGCTGCTGCGCACGCTCGCCGAGCTGTGCGTCGATCGCGGCTACGACCGGCTGGAGTGGGCGGTCCTGGACTGGAACACCCCGTCGATCGACTTCTACAAGGCCGCCGGCGCGGTGCCGATGGACGACTGGACGGTCTTCCGGCTCACCGACGACGCCCTGCCCGGCTTCGCCGCCGACCGGCGCGTGCCGTGAGCCTGGAGCGCGGGCCGGCCGAGTGCTGGCTCACCGACATGGACGGCGTCCTGGTGCACGAGGGCCAGGCCCTACCCGGCGCCGCGGACTTCCTGCAGCGCCTGGTCGACCGGGAGCGCCGGTTCCTCGTGCTCACCAACAACTCGATCTTCACCCCGCGCGACCTCGCCGCCCGGCTGGCCCGCTCGGGCCTGCACGTGCCGGAGGAGTTCATCTGGACCTCCGCGCTGGCGACGGCGGCCTTCCTGTCCGGCCAGCTGCCCGGCGGGTCGGCCTACGTCATCGGCGAGGCGGGGCTGACCACGGCGCTGTACGAGGCCGGGTACACGCTCACCGACACCGACCCGGACTACGTCGTCCTCGGGGAGACGCGCACGTACTCGTTCGAGGCGATCACCCGCGCCATCCGGCTGGTCGGCCAGGGCGCGCGGTTCATCGCGACCAACCCCGACGTCACCGGGCCCTCCCCCGAGGGCCCGCTGCCGGCCACCGGGTCGGTGGCCGCGATGATCACGAAGGCGACCGGAGCGGAGCCCTACTTCGTGGGCAAGCCCAACCCGATGATGTTCCGCAGCGCGATGAACCGGATCGAGGCCCACTCGGAGTCCACGGTCATGGTCGGCGACCGCATGGACACCGACGTCGTGGCCGGCATCGAGGCCGGGCTGCACACCATCCTGGTGCTCACCGGTTCCACCGCCGCGGCCGACGTGGGCCGCTTCCCGTTCCGGCCGAACCGGGTGCTCGACTCGATCGCCGACGTCGTCGCGCTCGTGTGACCGCTCAGCGGCGGTAGAACGCCAGCCGCGCCTCGGGGGTGAGCAGCAGGTAGATCTCCAGGCCGACCAGGACCAGGATCGGGACGCCGATCAGCGGCCGGCCGGCCTCGAACGCCGAGGTGTAGCCGAAGAGCCCGAGCAGCACCTGCAGGACGACGACCGGGCCGCGCGCCCAGCCCGACACCCGCCAGAGCCCGACGGACGCGGCGGCGAGCAGGACGGCGAAGAAGGACACGTAGACGATCTCGGCCACGGCCCGGCTCACGCTGTCGGCCGCCGACGTGATCGTCAGGTACAGCAGCACCAGCGCGAGGACGCCCAGCGCCACGGCCTCCACCGCGACGACCAGGGCGGCGCGCCGGACGGCCGCCGGCGCCTCGGCCCGGGGCTGGGCGTGGCGCGGTGCGCTGCGCTCGGCGGCGCCTCCGAGCAGCCGCTCGGCCCGGCGTCCAGGCCGCGGCGGGCGGGCTCCGGGCTGCTCGGTCACGGCCGCGAGGGTACGCGCCACGGCGCTCCGCCCCGGTCGCGCCGAACGCCGCGACGCAGGCCACGGGCGGCCCAAGGAGCCCGCCCGCCCCGCGCCTGACCGTCCGTTGCCGCTGCGCTGGCTAGCCTGGGCAGATGCGTGCGCTCGTGGTGGCCAACCCCGCGGCGACGACGACCACCCGGGGGGTGCGGAACGACGTCCTCACCACCCTGGCCGGGGACCTCAAGGTGGACCTCGCCGAGACCGCCCACCGCGGCCACGGCCGCGACCTGGCCCGGCAGGCCCGGACCGAGGGGGTCGACGTCGTCGTGGCCCTCGGCGGCGACGGCACGGTCAACGAGGTGGTCAACGGCCTCCTCGCTGACGGCCCGGGGCCGGACGTGCCCGTCCTCGCCGTCGTGCCGGGCGGGTCGACGAACGTCTTCTCGCGCGCCGTCGGTCGCTCCCGGGACCCCCTGACGGCGGCGACGGAGATCGTCGACTGCCTCCGGGACGGCCGCACCCGCCGCGTGGCCCTGGGGACGGCCAGTGCCCGCGGGACGACGACGAGGCCCGCGCACGTCCCCGACCCGGCGCTCGCCCAGGCCGTCGCCGACACCGCGGCGGCGACCCACCCCGAGTGGACCGACCCCCGCTGGTTCGTCTTCTCCGCCGGCCTGGGGTTCGACGCCGACGTCATCGGCCGGGTAGAGGCGCACCGAGCCCGTGGACGCCGGTCCACCGGCCTGCTCTACGTGCGGGAGGCCACGAGCGCCTTCGTGCTGGGCCACGAGCGCCGGCGCCCCGCGATGACGCTGGAGCTGCCCGGGGAGCCGGCGCTGGACGGGCTGTTCCTGTGCCTGGTCTCCAACGTCGCGCCCTGGACCTACCTGGGCACGCGGCCGGTGAACCCGAGCCCGGAGGCGTCCTTCGAGACCGGGCTGGACGTCTTCGCGATGGGCCGCATGGGCGTCTTCCGGATGCTGCACCACGTGCGGCAGGTCTTAGCCCGGCGGCCCGACGCCCGGGGCCGCGGGGTGCACCGTCGGCACGACCTGCCGTGGCTCACGCTGACCGCGGAGCGGCCCCAGGGCTGGCAGGTGGACGGCGACCACCTGGGGACGGCGACGGGGCTTCGGGTGACCAGCGTCCCGGCCGCCCTGCGCGTCGTCGGCTGACGCCGGCGGGAGCATCGCAGCGAGCGCCAGCGAGCGAGGAGCGGACCGGTGGCGGAAGCCGACCCGTGGACACCGTCGGCTGACGCCGGCGGGAGCATCGCAGCGAGCGACCGAGCCGACAGCGAGTGAGCATCGCAGCGAGCGCCAGCGAGCGAGGAGCGGAGCGAGCGAGGAGGCGAGCGGGATCGCAGCGAGCGAGGAGCGGACCGGTGGCGGAAGCCGACCCGTGGACACCGTCGGCTGACGCCGGCGGAGGACTGAGAGGTCTCGCTGTCCGGCCTCTCACCTGCGTCTTCGTGCACATCTGGGCGCGGTTGTCAACGCTCGACACGCGTCCGACCCGAGTCGAGTGGCGCACCTAGCATGCCCGTGGTGAGCTTGCTCACGAGGGGTCGACCGAAGCCCTCGATCTGCTTGACAGGTCTCCTCTGCGTGAAAACATCGCGGGAGGAAAGCAACCTGTCGGTAACAAATGCACGAAGTCGCTGTGCCATGGCGCTGGACACCCCGGTGCCGGCCTGCGGAGCGGTCCGAGGCCGGCGACTGATGCACCACACCGTAGACGACATCGAGGAGATCACCGCCATGGACTGGCGCCACCGCGCGCTCTGCCGCGACGAGGACCCGGAGCTGTTCTTCCCCATCGGGACGACCGGCCCCGCCCTCGGTCAGATCGAGCAGGCCAAGGGTGTGTGCCGGCGCTGCCCCGTCGTGGAGTCCTGCCTGGACTGGGCCCTGCGCTCGGGTCAGGACTCCGGCGTCTGGGGCGGGCTGTCCGAGGACGAGCGGCGCGCCCTCAAGCGGCGCCAGGCTCGCACTCGGGTGCACACCGCCTGACCCACGCCGGCACCCGGGCTCTCCGCCCGGCACCGCCGCACCGCACCGCCACGAGGCCGGTCCCGGAGTTCCGGGGCCGGCCTCGTGGCGTCCGCGGGCTCGACGGCGTCAGCGGCGGATGCGGCCGGCCCCCGGGAGGCTGAGGACCACCTCGGTGCCCGGCTGCCCGTCCTCCGGCGCCCCCATGGCGAGCGTGCCGCCCAGCTCACTGGTGACCAGCGTCCGCACGATCTGCAGGCCCAGGCCGTCGCTGGTCGCCGGGTCGAAGCCGGCCGGCAGGCCACGCCCGTCGTCCCGCACCCGGACGACGAGGTCGTCGCCGTCCCGCTCGGCGACCAGCTCGATCGAGCCGGGGCTGCCGTCCGGGAACGCGTGCTCGGCGGCGTTGTGCAGCAGCTCGGTGACCGCGAGGACCAGGGGCGTGGCGGCGACCGCCGGCAGCTCGCCGAACCGGCCGACGCGCCGGGTGCGGGCCGCCGGGCCGACCGAGGTCAGGTCGCCGAGCATGGGCAGCACCTGGTCGAGGACCGCGTCGACGGCGACGACGTCCTCGCGGCTGCCGGCCAGCGTCTCGTGCACCACCGCGATCGAGGCCACCCGGCGCACCGACTCCTCGAGCGCCTCGCGCGCGGCGGGCTCGGTCATCCGGCGGGCCTGCAGCCGCAGCAGCGCGGCCACCGTCTGCAGGTTGTTCTTCACGCGGTGGTGGATCTCGCGGATCGTGGCGTCCTTGGTGAGCAGCGCCCGGTCGCGCCGGCGGACGTCGGTGACGTCGCGGACCAGCACCAGCGCGCCGGCCTCCGCACCCGGGGCCTGCAGCGGCAGCGCCCGGACCAGCATCGTGCCCGCGAGGCCCTCCACGTCCATCGGGTCGGGGAACCGGCCGCCGACCGCCGCGCGGATGCCGGCCGCCACCGCCTCGCCGGCCACCCGGTCGGCCGCCGCGTTGCGGGTCAGCCGGGCCAGGTCGGCGCCGACGACGTCCCCGATGACGCCCATGCGGCGATACGCCGACAGCGCGTTGGGGCTGGCGTAGACGGCGAAGCCGTCGTCGTCCAGCCGGACCAGGCCGTCCCCCACCCGCGGGCTCAGCTCGGCGTCCAGGATCTTCTGGGGCGGGAAGGTGCCGGCCGACACCATGAGACAGAGGTCGGCGGCGATGTCGAGGTAGGTCAGCTCCAGGGTCGACGGGGACCGGGTGACCGCCAGGTTCGTGTCCCGGGCGAGGACGGCGACCACGACGCCGTCGTGCCGCACCGGGATCACCTCGCGGCGGCGCGGGGCCACGCCCGACCAGTCCGGCTCGCCCTCCGTGACCGGGCGCCCCTCCCGGTGGGCCACCTCGAACGGCTCGGCGGGCGGCCCGTCCACCTCGCTGCCGACGAGGTCGTCGGGCTGGCTGGTCGGCGCCGTGAGCGGCCGGACCTGCGCCACGCACCACCACGAGCCGCTGGCCAGCGGGACCCAGAGGGTGAGGTCGGCGAAGGAGAGGTCGGCCAGCAACTGCCAGTCGGCGACCAGCCGCCGGGCGTGGTCGACCTGTTCGGGCGCGGAGGCCGCCCCGCGGGTGAGGCGTTCGGAGAGGCTGCTCATGGTGCCTCCGAGGGTAGATAGGGGGTCTCCTCCCCCCACCCGCTCCCGGGCTCGCGGCGGGACCCCCTCCACGAGGGCCACCTACGCTCGGGCCGTGGTCTCCCCCGCCGGTGCGCCGTCCGTGCCCGCCGAGCCCGCCGTGTCGGTCGGGCCGGCCCGGCCGGAGGACTTCCCCGCCATCGCCGACCTGACCGTCCGCGTCTACGTCGACGGCGGGCTGACCGGCCCCGGGTACACGCCCGAGCTGGCCGACGTCGAGGGCCGGGCCACCCGTGCCGAGCTGCTGGTCGCCCGCGACGCGGACGGGCGGGTCGTCGGCAGCGTCGCCCTCGTGCTGGACGGGGACTTCGGCGAGGTGACCGAGTCCGACGACGAGGCCGCCTTCCGCATGCTCGTCGTCGACCCCGCGGTCCAGGGTCAGGGTGTCGGCACGCTGCTGGTGACCACGTGCCTGCACCGGGCCCGGGCGGCCGGCAAGCGCCGGATGGTGCTCTCCACCGGCCCCACCATGACCGCCGCGCACCGGCTCTACGAACGGCTGGGGTTCACCCGGCTGCCGGAGCGGGACTGGGCGCCCGTCCCGGGCATCGACCTGATGGTGTACGCGCTGGAGCTCTAGTCGGCCGTCGACGACACCGTGGCGATGAGGTCGCCCTCCTGCAGCACCTCGCCCTCCACGACGTGCAGCTCACGCACCGTGCCGGCCTGCTCGGTGAGGACGGGGATCTCCATCTTCATCGACTCGAGGATCACCAGGGTGTCGCCCGCCGAGACCTCGCTCCCCGGCTGAACGAGCACCTTCCACACGCTCGACACCATCTCGGCGTGGATCTCCTCGACCGCCACCGGCACCTCCTCGCTGACCTGCGTCCATCCAAGCACGCGGGCCGACGGCGGCCGTCCGGTCAGCTCCTCCGGGCGGCGTGGCCGGCGGCGAGCCGGTCGAGCACGGGGAGGATCTCGGGCCCGTCGTGCGGAACGCCGGTCTCCGGCAGGCCGGTGAGGACCTCGCTGGCCGCTCGGGCCGCGGTGGCGGTGTCGGGGCCACTGGCGCTCACGGTTGCGAGCAGGGCGTCGTACCAGCCGTCGAGCCGGTCGCCGGGGTCGTAGCCGCTCACCGCCACCAGCTCGACGTCCGGCCTCGCTCCCGTCCGCCGTCCGGACTCCGGCAGCCGGCCGGTGACCCGGCCGGCCGATCCAGGCGGCAGGGTCGACCGCAGCTGGACGACGACCGCCTTGCGCGGCGTGCGGCCGGCCGTCTCCCGGGTGACGGCGCGGCCCCGCACGGCGCCGCGCAACGCCAGGTCGACGGCGTCCACGCCGTGCGCCCGCTCGAGGACAGCCATGTCGAGGGAGAACCCGGCGGCCACCTCGGCGAGCTCGCCGTCGGGCGAGATGCCGACGGTGACCAGGCCGCGCCAGCCGATCTCCGACAGCCGCTCAGCCGCGGGCGGGAGCTCGACCGGTTCGTCGGGGGTCCAGGAGACCCGGGCGATGCCGGCGGCGCGGTCGCGGGAGACCGGCGTGGTGTAGCGGAGCCCGGCGTCGGTGACCCAGGCGAGGAGGCCCCGCTCGCTGGCCGGCTCGACCCCGTCCCCGCCCAGCCGCTCCAACACGGCCGCGGACGGCCCGACCCAGGTCAGCCCGGCGGCGACGACGGCGCCGGCCAGCCGGGCATTGCCGGCCAGCGCGGGCGGCACCGGGAGGACGGCGGCGACCCCGCTGCGCCGGGCGGCCTCGACGATCCGGTCGACGGCGAGGTAGGACTCGGCCGCCGGCGCCGGGCCGAGCAGCACGGCGTCGTCGGCCAGCCGGACGTGCCGGGCGGACCGCTCGGCCTCGGAGTGGACGGCGACGGCCTTGACGCCCAGTCGCGAGCAGGCCGCCACAACCGCGCACGCCGCCGGGCCGCGCCCCGCCACGAGCACGCTCTCGATCCCGCCCTGTGGCACCGTGCCGTCCTCCCCGAGTGCACCGTCGTCCGTCCCCAGCCTCACCGCTGCCCGGCCGGACCGCCACAGGCAGGCCCGGGCGGGCGCGTGAGAAGCTGGGGCGTCAGCTTGACGGGTCGACCGGTGCCACGCACACGGGGGCACCGGGGCACGGACGCAGAAGGGCCCCTCGGGGCCGGAACACCGACGAGGAGAGGAGGGCAGCGATGTCCAAGCGTGGACGCAAGCGGCGCTCCCGCAAGGGGAACAAGGCCAACCACGGCAAGCGCCCCAACGCGTGACGACAGCCCCGGGAGCATCGAGCGAGCGCCAGCGAGCGAGGCGCGGACCGGGGCGCGGAGTCACGCACATGTGCGACGCGTGACGACAGCCCCGGGAGCATCGAGCGAGCGCCAGCGAGCGAGGCGCGGACCGGGGCGCGGAGTCACGCACATGTGCGACGCGTGACGACAGCCCCGGGAGCATCGAGCGAGCGCCAGCGAGCGAGGCGCGGACCGGGGCGGGGAGCACGCTGAGAGAGTGCCCCGTCTTCCGGGACGGGGCCCCGACGCGAGAGGCCCGGGACCCTGACGGGTCCCGGGCCTCTCGCGTTCAGCAGTCGTCAGGCGGTGGGGCGCTCCTGCGTCCGCTCGGCGGACACGCGCTCGACGCTCACCTGGGTGCCGTCCTCCTCGAAGGCGACGCTGGTCAGCTGGACCTTGATCCGGTCGCGCAGGCCGGGCGGCGGGGCGTCCCCACCGCAGCGACGGCGGACCAGCGCCTTGAACTCCTGCTCGATGCCGAACTGCCGGAGACAGGGCGAACAGTCCTCGAGGTGCTCGGCGATGAGGTCACGGCGGGCGTCGTCGGTCTCGTGGTCGAGGAACTCGAAGACGTGGGACAGCACGTCGTCGCACGAGTGGATCTCGATCGGGTCGCCCCGGTCCTCGTCGCTCACGACTGCGTCGCCTCCTCGCCGGTGCCGGCGCGGACGAAGCCGCGCTCGCGTGCGTAGTCGGCCAGCAGCTTCTGCAGCCCCCGGCGACCGCGGTGCAGACGGGACATCACCGTGCCGATGGGCGTGCCCATGATCTCGGCGATCTCCTTGTAGGCGAACCCCTCGACGTCGGCGAGGTAGACCGCCAGCCGGAAGTCCTCCGGCAGCTGCTGGAGGGCCTCCTTGATGTCGGAGTCCGGCAGGTGGTCCAGCGCCTCGATCTCGGCCGACCGCAGCCCGCTGGAGGTGTGCTCCTCGGCGGCGTACAGCTGCCAGTCCTGCACCTGGTCGGTGGGGTACTGCTGCGGCTGGCGCTGCTTCTTGCGGTAGCTGTTGATGTAGGTGTTCGTCAGGATCCGGTACAGCCAGGCCTTGAGGTTGGTGCCCTCGGCGAACTGGTGGAACGCGGAGTAGGCCTTGACGAAGGTCTCCTGGACGAGGTCCTCGGCGTCGGCGGGGTTGCGGGTCATCCGCAGCGCCGCCGGGTAGAGCTGGTCGAGGAAGGGCAGCGCGTCGCGCTCGAAGCGGGCGTCGCGCTCGGCGCGCGTCTCCGCCACCTCGGTACGGCTGCCGCCTGCGCGCGCCTCGGGGACCTCCACCGGGGCGGTCTCGGGGTTCAGGTCCGCGGACTCCTCAGGCACCGACCGTCCTCTCTGCGGACCCCGGACGCGGGGTACCGCCTCGGTCGATCCTAGCCGCGCGGTGTCGGGGCGGCCCGGGGGCCGCCGGTGCGCGACCCGGTGGCGGGCGCTGGAGGACAGGGCGTTGCTCACGGGCTGTCCAACCGCGCCGGTGCGCGCCTCCATTCCCGTGCGACCCGGATCTCCGTCGCCGTCCCCTGGGCCCCTGGCTAGGCTCCCGCGCCGTGGCGGCGACCCCGGCGGTGCGGGCCCTGGAGAAGGCCCGCGTGCGGCACACCCTGCACCCCTACGACCCTGAGCACCCCTCCGACCAGGGGCACGGCGAGGCCGCCGTGGCCGCGCTCGGCGCCGACGCGCGTCAGGTCTTCAAGACCCTGGTGACCCGGGTGGACGGCGCCCTCACCGTCGCCGTCGTCCCGGTGAGCGGCAGCCTTGATCTCAAGGCGCTGGCCGCCGCCGCGGGCGGACGCCGGGCCGCGATGGCCGAGCCGGCCGACGCCGAGCGGACGACGGGCTACGTGCTCGGCGGCATCAGCCCCCTGGGCCAGCGCAAGGCCCTGCCGACCGTGGTCGACGAGTCCGCGCTCGGCTTCGACACGGTGCTGGTGAGCGCCGGCCGGCGGGGCCTGCAGGTCGAGCTGGCCCCGGCCGACCTGGTGCGGCTCACCCGGGCCCGCACCGCCCCCATCGGCCGCTGAACGCCGTCGCTCTCCGCGGAGAACGACGGGAGTGTCAGCGACGGTTTCCGCGGAGAACGACGGGGTGTCAGGAGCCGGGGGCCGCGTACGGGGTGAGCAGCTGGTCGACCGGCGCGTGGTCGTCGGTGAGCACCTCCGCGTCCCCGACGAACCCGTCCAGCCGCTCGCCGTCGGTCACCCGCCAGGTCAGCCCGTGCCCGCGCAGCGCCGCGTCGATCGCCGCGGTGGGCAGCGGCTGCCGGGAGGCGACCGCGACGACGTTGCCGCCGTCGTCCCCCGCCAGCACCGCATCCCGGGCCAGCAGGCCCACGTGCGGGAAGACGGCGCGCAGGGTGGCCAGCTCCGCGCGGACGAAGCCCATCGGCGGGTGGTCGATGAGGTTCGCGACGTACACGCCGCCGTCGGTGAGCGCGTCGTCGACGAGCCCGAGCGCCTCCACGGTGGTCAGCTGCCACGGCACCGACAGCCCACCGAAGGCGTCCCCCACCACGAGGTCGCGCTCCCCCCGCGGCTCGTCGGCCAGGCCCACCCGGGCGTCGACGACCCGGACCCGCAGCTCGTCGCTCTCGACCAGCCCGAGCTGCTCGCGGTCCATCGCGACCACGCCGGGGTCGACCTCCAGCACGAGACTCGTCGTCCCGGGGCGGACCTCGGCCAGGTAGCGCGGCACGGTGACCCCGCCGCCGCCCAGGTGCAGCGCCGACAGCGGCTGCCCCTCCGGGGCCATCGCGTCGGTGACCGCGGCGATCGCCCGGACGTACTCGAACTCCAGGTGCGTGGGGTCGGCGAGGTCGACGTAGGAGTGCCGCAGGGTGTCGAGCCGGAGCACCCGGCCGGTCTCCCGCTCGGGATCGGCCACCACCCGTGCGCAGTGGTAGGCGGTCTCGGCCTCGCACGGCGTCGGCGCGACCGCCGCCAGCAGCGAGCCGGCGAGCGCGAGCACGAAGAGGCCGACCGGCACCCGGCCCGCGCCGCCGCCGGCCCGGCGGTGCAGCAGCAGCCCCACGGCGCCCCCGGCGAGCACGGTGACCAGGCCGGTACCGACGAGGATGCCGCTGGTCGGGAAGATCGCGATGAGCAGGAACCCGGTGACGAACGTGGCCGCGATCCCCCCGAGGGTCCCGATGCCCGACAGCCGGCCGACGACGGAGCCGGTCTCGGCCAGGCTGGCCAGCTGCAGCTTCACCACCATGGGCGGCACCGCCGACAGCAGCGCGGCCGGGACGACGACGGCGACCGCGGCCAGCAGCAGCACGCTGCCGGCGTCCGCCCCGGTCAGCCACGAGCCGGCGAAGCGGACCAGCGGGAGGACGGCGACGACCAGCGCGCCGCCGGCGACCATGAGCGGGGCGATCAGCCGCCGGGGGTCGGTGCGGTCGGCGGCCCACCCGCCGGACCACGCGCCGAGCGCGATCGCGGCCAGGGCGAACCCGATGACGGCGGTGTTGGTCTGCAGCGTGATGCCGACGTAGGGCGCGATCAGCCGCAGCCCGGCGATCTCGAGCACGAGCACCGCGCCCGAGCACAGGAACGTGACGACCACGGCCACCCAGTCCGGCAGGGCGCCCGGCCGGGTCGCGGGCTCGACCGCCTCCTCGATACCGGCCACCTCAGAACAGCGCGGGCTGGTCGGCCGGCGCGCTGACCGACTCGGCGCGGGCGGTCAGCTCGGCGCCGTTGTTCTTGACGCTGTTGACGGCGGTGGTCACCGGCCGCAGCTCCAGCCCCTCCACCAGCTCGGGCGGGGTGGGCTCGGTCAGCGCCTCGACGTCGTCCCGCCCCGGGTCGAGCCAGTCCGCCCAGCGCTCCTGGGGCAGCAGGAGCGGCATCCGCTCGTGGATCTCGGTGAGCGCGCCGACGGCGGGGGCGGTGACCACGGTGCAGGTGTACAGCCGGTCCTCACCCCGACCCCAGACCTCCCACAGCCCGGCGAAGGCGAGCACCGAGCCGTCCTCGGGGGTGATGAAGTAGGGCTGCTTGCCCGGGGAGTCCAGGCGCTTGGCCCACTCGTACCAGCCGTCGGCGGGCACCAGGCAGCGCCGGGAGCGGGCGGCGGCCCGGAACGCCGGCTTGTCGGTGAGCGACTCGACCCGGGCGTTGAGCAGCCGGTTGCCGACGGAGGCGTCCTTCGCCCACGAGGGCACCAGCCCCCAGCGGACCGAGCGCAGCTCGCGGTGCCCGCCGCCGGTCGGGCTGCCCTCGGCGTCGCGCTCCTTCTTGTGCCGCACGACGTAGACGTCCTTGGTCGGGGCGACGTTGTAGTCGGCCGGCAGCGCGGACTGCCCCTCGGCGCGGACCGCCTCGAACTCCAGGACGAGGTCCTCCGGACGGCGGCTGGCGGCATAGCGGCCACACACGGTGCGCACTCCCTCCCCGGGCGGGCGCAGGTCCGCCCGGACGACGGCCGGCGACCCCTGCGGTCGCGAGCCTAGATCCGACTCCCGTCCGGTGCGGGCCCCTGCGCGTGCCCACAGGGGTCAGGGGTAGACCTGGGGTGCGACACAAATCGACACGCGACGGAGGACACACAGCAGTGACCACCACCGAGACCTCCCCGGCCGGCAAGACCGCGAGCGACGCCGGCGACCGGCCGTACGCGACGGTCGACCCCACCACCGGACGGACCGAGAAGGAGTTCCCCTTCCTCGACAGCGGCGAGGTGGAGGGCGTCGTCGACAGGGCGCACGCGGCCTTCCTGGAGTGGCGCCGCCGCTCCGTCGACGACCGCGCCGCCGTCGTCGGGCGCATCGGCGAGCTGGTGACCGAGCGCCGGGACGACCTCGCCGCGCTGATCACGAAGGAGATGGGCAAGCCCGTCCGCGAGGCCGCCGGCGAGGCGATGCTCGTGGCCGGCATCTTCGACTACTACGCGAAGAACGGCCCGCGCTTCCTCGAGCCGCGGCCGATCGACGTCATGGACGGCGAGGCGGTCGTGGTCAACGAGCCGACCGGTGTCCTGCTGGCCATCGAGCCGTGGAACTTCCCGCTGTACCAGGTGGCCCGGGTGGCCGCGCCCAACCTCGTGCTGGGCAACGCCATCCTGCTCAAGCACGCGGAGAACAACCCGCAGACCGCCCTGGCCCTGGAGCAGCTGTTCCACGACGCCGGCGTCCCCGAGGGCGTCTACACCAACCTGTTCCTGCGGATCTCCGACGTCGAGAAGGTCATCGCGCACCCGCACGTGCATGGCGTGACGCTGACCGGCAGCGACCGGGCCGGCAGCGCGGTGGCCTCCCTGGCCGGCCGGTACCTGAAGAAGTCGGTGCTCGAGCTCGGCGGCAGCGACCCGTTCATCGTGCTCGACGCCCCCGAGCTGCAGAAGACGGTCAAGGCCGCGGCGATGTCGCGGACGATGAACGCCGGCCAGGCGTGCATCGCCGCCAAGCGGTTCATCGTCATGGACGACGTCTACGACGAGTTCGTCGCCGGCCTCGCCGAGGTCTTCCAGGGCCTGCAGCCCGGTGACCCGAGCGACCCGTCCACCCGTCTGGGCCCGCTGTCCTCCGAGCGGGCCGCGGCCGACCTCACCGCACAGGTGCAGGACGCGGTCGACAAGGGCGCGACGGTGCTGGCCGGCGGCGGCCGCCCGGACCGCGAGGGCGCCTTCGTCGACGCGACCCTGCTGGCCGACGTCACGCCGGAGATGCGGGCCTACCGCGAGGAGCTGTTCGGCCCCGTGGGCGTCGTCCACCGCGTCTCCAGCGAGGAGGAGGCGGTCCGGCTGGCCAACGACACCCCGTACGGGCTGTCGGCGACTGTGTTCAGCGGCGACGTCGAGCGCGCCCGGAAGGTGGCCGACCAGGTGGAGTCGGGCATGGTGTGGATCAACTCGCCGTCCGGCACCTCCCCCGAGCTGCCCTTCGGCGGCGTGAAGCAGTCCGGCTACGGCCGCGAGCTCTCCGAGCTCGGCATGTTCGAGTTCGCCAACCGCCGGCTGGTGCGCACGGCCGGGGCGAAGAAGGCGAGGCCTGCGGACGCCGCGGCCGCCGGCTGACCGGTGTGACGGCCCGGGTCCTGTCGCCACGGGACCCGGGCTGCCAGGCTCCGGCCATGAGATTCAGGACCACGATCGAGCTCGGCGGCAAGACCGCGACGGGCATGCAGGTGCCGGCCGAGGTCGTCGAGGCGCTCGGGGCCGGGAAGCGGCCCGCGGTCACGGTCACCGTGGGCGGGCACACGTACCGCAGCACCGTCGCGCCCTACACCGGCGCGTACTACCTCCCGCTGTCGGCGGAGAACCGGACCGCCGCCGGGATCGCCGCCGGCGACACCGTCGAGGTCGAGGTGGAGCTGGACACCGCCCCGCGGGTGGTGGAGGTCCCGGCGGACCTCGCGGCCGCGCTGGACGCCGAGCCCGAGGCCCGGCGCCGCTTCGACGCCCTCTCCTACAGCCACCAACGGCGGCACGTGCTCGCCGTCGAGGGCGCCAAGGCCGAGGCGACCCGGCAGCGCCGGGTGGCCTCGGCCGTCGCCATGCTGCTGGAGGGCTGAGCGCGCAGGGCAGACTGGGCGCCGTGACGCTGGTCTGGACGACGCCGCACCGCGCGACCCCGGTGGACGCCGTCGTGGCGCTGCCCGGGTCCAAGTCGCTGACCGCCCGTGCGCTCGTGCTGGCCGCCCTCGCCGACGGCCCGAGCCGGCTGGTGCGCCCGCTGCGGGCCCGCGACACCGACCTCATGGCCGCCGCCCTCCGCGCGATGGGCGTGCGGATCGACGACGACGGCGACGACTGGCTGGTCACCCCGGGCGCGCTGACCGGGCCCGCCGAGGTCGACGCCGGACTGGCCGGCACCGTGCTGCGCTTCCTCCCGCCGGTCGCCGCGCTGGCCACCGGACCGGTCCGGCTGGACGGCGACCCGCGGCTGCACGAGCGGCCCAACGCCGGCCTGATCGCGGCGCTGCGCGACCTCGGCGTGCGGATCGAGGACGGCGGCCGCGGCCGGGCGCCGTTCACCGTGCACGGCACCGGGCGGGTGCGCGGCGGGGCGGTGACCGTCGACGCGAGCGAGTCCTCGCAGATCGTCTCCGGGCTGCTGCTGGCCGCCGCCCGCTTCGACGAGGGCGCCGACCTGGCCCTGGCCGGCGGGCTGCCGTCGATGCCGCACGTGGAGATGACGGTGGAGTCGCTGCGCGGGCACGGCGTCGCGGTCACGCCGACCGAACGCGGCTGGCGGGTCTCCCCCGGACCGATCGCCGCCCGCGACGAGATCCTCGAGCCCGACCTCTCCAACGCCGCTCCCTTCCTCGCCGCGGCGCTGGTGACCGGCGGGCGGGTCACCGTCCGCGACTGGCCCGAGGCGACCACCCAGCCGGGGGCTCAGCTGGACCGGCTGCTGGCGGAGATGGGCGCCTCGGTGACGCGGACCGCCGAGGGGCTGCAGGTCACCGGTGGCGGCGCGGTCCGTCCGCTGGTCGCCGACCTGGGCCAGGTCGGCGAGCTGACCCCGGTGCTGGCCGCGCTGTGCGCGCTGGCCGACGGCCCCTCCCGGCTGACCGGCATCGGCCACCTGCGCGGGCACGAGACCGACCGGCTGCAGGCCCTCGACGAGGTGCTCACCGCGGTCGGCGCCGGCGTCGAGCAGCTGCCCGACGGGCTCGTCGTCACCCCCGGCCCGCGCCGGGCGGCCCGCCTGGACTCCTACGCCGACCACCGGATGGTCATGGCCGCGGCCGTCCTGGGGCTGGCGATCGAGGGCGTCGAGGTCGCCGACCCCGGCGCGGTGACCAAGACGCTGCCGGACTTCACCGACCGGTGGGCTGCGATGCTGGGAGCCGGGCACTGAGCCGCGCGATGACGACGGGCGAGCGGGCACCGCAGGGAGATGCCCGTCGCCGGCAGGGAGTGAGCATCGCAGCGGCCGGAGTCGAGCCGTGAGCCGACGCCACGACTCGCGCTCGGACGAGGACGACATCCGGTTCCGGCCCAACCCACGGGGTTCGCGGCCGCGCACCCGGACCCGCCCCAGCCACGACGACGCCGTCCCCGGCCTGGTGGTCGCCGTCGACCGCGGCCGGATGACGGTGCGGGTCGACGGGCCGGACGGCGGTCCGGTCGAGGTCACCGCGATGCGCGCCCGCGAGCTGGGCCGGCACGGGGTGGTCGTCGGCGACCGCGTGCGGATCGTGGGCGACACCAGCGGCCGTCCCGACACCCTCGCGCGGATCGTGGTCATCGAGGACCGGACGACCTCGCTGCGGCGCACCGCCGACGACACCGACCCCACCGAGCGGGTGGTGGTGGCCAACGCCGACCACCTGGTCGTCGTCACCGCGGTCACCGACCCCGAGCCGGCGCTGGGCTTCCTCGACCGCTGCCTGGTCGCCGCCTACGCCGGCGGTCTGGAACCGCTGCTCTGCCTCACCAAGACCGACCTGGACAGCCCGCAGCCGCTGCTCGACCGCTACGCGGGGCTGGACGTCGACGCCGTCCCGATGTCCCGCGAGACGTCCCTGGACGATCTCCTGGCCCGCCTGCAGGGGCGCATGAGCGTCCTGGTCGGCCAGTCCGGAGTCGGCAAGTCGACACTGGTGAACCGGCTCGTGCCCGACGCTCTCCGCGCCACCGGCGAGGTCACCAGGGTCGGCAAGGGCAGGCACGTCTCGTCGTCCACGGTCCTGCTGGACCTGCCCGGCGGCGGCACGGTCATCGACACCCCGGGCATCCGCTCCTTCGGGCTGGCCCACGTCACCGCCGAGGACGTCGTGGCCGCGTTCGACGACGTCGCCGAGGCCGCGGCCGACTGCCCGCCGGGGTGCGGGCACACCGCCGAGGACCCCGACTGCGCCCTGGACACGTGGGCCGACGCCGGCCCCCCGGCCCGCCGGGAGCGGCTGGAGAGCCTGCGCCGGCTACTGGACGCCGTCGGCCAGCTCGGCCCCGGCTACTGACCAGGGCTTCCTACACTGGGTGCACCGGCCGGTCCCCGCCCGCGCCGGGCACACAGACGGGAGCTCCCGTGCAGCTGGACCACCTGGCCGGCGAGGCGCTGCTCGCGTCCGGGGCCCGGCTGCCCGCCGAGGCCGGCATCGAGCAGCCCAGCCTCGTCGAGCTGGCCACGGACCGGCTGCGGGCCGAGATCCTCTCCGGCGCCCTCGCGCCCGGCGAGCGCATCGTCGAGGACCAGATCCGGCGGCGCTACGGGATCAGCCGGGGGCCGCTGCGAGAGGCGCTCCGGCTGCTGGTCCAGCAGGGTCTGATCGAGCACCTGCCCCGCCGGGGCGCACGGGTGTGCGACTGGTCGCCGACCGACATCCGGCAGCTGTTCGGCATCCGGCACGTCCTGGAGCGGCACGCCGTCGCGAGCGCCCTCCCGCTGAGTGCCGAGGCCGGGGACCCCCTGGCCACCGTGCGGGACCGGCTGGCCGACATGCGCGCGGCCGAGGAGCGCGGGGACCGCCTGACGAAGGACGACGCGCATCGGGCGTTCCACGCCGCGGTCGTCGGTCTCGCCGGCAACCGGCAGCTCGAGCTGGCCCTGGCGCCGGTGCTCCTGAAACTGCAGCTGCCGATGGCGGTCAACCTGCGCCGGGAGGCCGAGCTGCACTCCCCCGGCCAGGGCCTGGACCGGCACGCGGCCATCCTGGCGGCGCTGGAGTCCGACGACGTCGACACCGTGCTCGAGGCGCTGGACCGGCACGGGGAGCTCACCTACCTGCCGCTGTGACCACCGCCCGCGGACGGCGCTGAGGACTCGCACATCCAGCCGTAACCCCGCGGGCACTGCGATCGAAACACTCGATTGTCGACAATCGACCGCATGCTCCAGGCGTCGTCCGGACCACGACCGGGCCCCACGATCGGGGCGCTGCTGACCCGCCTGCGCAGCGGCGCCACCTCCCCCACCGCGGTGGTCGACGAGGTCGCCGACGTCCTCGCCGCACGCGGGGACGACGGCGTCTGGATCAGCACGTACGACCGCTCCGCGCTCCGGGCCCGGGCAGCGCAGCTGGAAGCCGACCCCGCGGCGCGCGAGCTGCCGCTGTACGGCGTCCCCTTCGCGGTGAAGGACAACCTCGACGTCGCGGGGCTGCTCACCACCTGCGGCTGCCCGGAGTACGCCTACGTCCCGGACACCACCGCACGGGTCCTCACCCGGTTGCTCGACGCCGGCGCCGTCCTGGTGGGCAAGACCAACCTCGACCAGTTCGCGACCGGGCTCAACGGCACCCGCTCGCCCTACGGCATCCCGGCCAACGTGCACGGCGGCGACCTGATCCCGGGTGGCTCGAGCTCCGGGTCGGCGCTCGCGGTGGCCACCGGGCAGGTCCCCTTCGCGGTGGCCACCGACACGGCCGGCTCCGGCCGGGTGCCCGCCGCGCTCAACGGGATCCTCGGCGTCAAGCCGTCCCGCGGGCTGCTCAGCACCACCGGGCTGGTGCCCGCCTGCCGGTCCCTGGACTGCGTCAGCATCATGGCCACCGCCGTCGACGACGTCCGCCGGGTGCTCGACGCCGCGGCCGCCGTCGACGCCGCCGACCCCTGGTCACGGCCGCGGCAGCGCCGCTCGGTCCGCCGGCCCCGCATCGGCCTGCCACCCGCCGGCGACCTCGACTTCCTCGGCGACGAGCCGATGCGCCGGGCGCACACCGCGGCCCGGACCACGCTGCCGGCAGCGGGCGAGGTGGTCGAGGTGCCGCTCGACCCCTTCCTGCGGGCCGGCGACCTGCTCTACCAGGGCCCCTGGGTGGCCGAGCGACTCGCCGAGTTCGACCGCTTCCTCGCCGCGCACGCCGGCGCGGTGCACCCGGTCGTGGCCTCGGTCATCGAGGGCGGCCGGCGGTACACCGCCGTCGACGTCTTCCGCGCCCAGTACCGGCTGCAGGAGCTGCGGGCCGAGGTCGGCCGGCTGTTCGAGGACGTCGACGTCGTCGTCCTCCCGACGATCGCGACCACCTTCACCGTCGCCGAGGTGCTGGCCGACCCGGTCGCCACCAACACCGCGCTGGGGCTGTACACGCACTGCGGCAACCTGCTCGACCTCTGCGCCGCCGCCGTGCCCGCCGGGTACACCGACGACGGCCGGCCGTGCAGCCTCATGGTCCTCGGGCCCGCCCTCGCCGACGACGTCGTCCTCGATGTGGCCGCGGGGCTGACCGGCGCCGCACCGACACCGGCCCCGGCACGGGTACCCACCGCGCCGACCGCCACCACCGAGCTGGCCGTCGTCGGCCACCACCTCGCCGGCCAGCCGCGCAACGGCGAGCTCGTCTCCCGCGGGGGCTCGCTGCTGGAGACCACCACGACGAGCGCGGACTACCGCCTGTTGCGCATCGGCGGCGCGGTCGCCGTCCCGGCGCTGCTGCGCACCGCGGCCCCCGGCGCGCGGATCGAGGTCGAGGTGTGGCAGCTGCCCGCGGCTGCCCTCCCGGGGTTCCTGGCGGGACTTCCCGAGGTGCTGGCGCTCGGCCGGGTGCAGCTGGCCGACGGCCGGACGGTGTCCGGCCTGGTGAGCGACGCCTCGGTGCTCTCCGGCGCGACCGGCCACGACGTCACCGACATCACCGCGGCGGGCGGCTGGCGGCGCCACCTGGCCCGCGTGCCGGCGCCCGCCACCGCCCCGCTGCCACCGCTGGCCCTGCCCACCCCCTGAGCCGACCGCCGCTGCCTCTCCCGACCCCCGTCCCCCGTCCCAGGAGCCTGCCGTGAGTCCATCCGTCACCGTCGCCGCCGACCCCGGTCCGTTCCCGCTGCCCGAGGCCCGGGTGGCACTCCTCGTCATCGACATGCAGCGGGACTTCCTGCTGCCCGGCGGCTTCGGGGAGAGCCTGGGCAACGACGTCACCCGGCTGCAGCGGATCGTTGCGCCCCTGGCCCGGCTGCTCGGTGCGGCCCGCGCAGCGGAGCTGTTGGTGGTGCACACCCGGGAGGGCCACCTGCCGGACCTCTCCGACTGCCCGCCGGCGAAGCTGAGGCGCGGCAACCCGAGCCAGCGGATCGGCGACCCGGGGCCCTACGGCCGGATCCTGGTCCGCGGCGAGTTCGGCCACGACATCGTCGACGAGCTCGCCCCGCTCCCGGGGGAGCCGGTGATCGACAAGCCGGGCAAGGGCGCCTTCCACGCGACCGGCCTGGCGGAGTTGCTGGACGGCCACGGCATCACCCACCTGCTGGTCACCGGCGTGACCACCGAGGTGTGCGTGCACACCACGGTCCGCGAGGCCAACGACCGCGGCTACGAGTGCCTGGTCGTCGCCGACTGCGTGGGCTCCTACTTCCCCGAGTTCCACCGCGTCGGCCTGCAGATGGTCAGCGCCCAGGGCGGGATCTTCGGCTGGGTCGCCGACTCCACCGCCGTCCTCTCCGCTCTCCTCGCGTCTCCCGCCCCCTCCCCCGTGTGAGTCAGGAGCCCCCGTCATGAGCACCGGAACCCCGGCACCGCCCACGTCCCCACCCGCCGTGACGGTCCCCTGGTGGACCCGAGGGGACACCAACGCCTTCTTCGGGCTGGCCTTCAACATCCTGGTGAACGTCCTCACCCTGACCGGGCTGATGATCGCGGTGGTCGGCCTGCCCGCCGGCGACGTCCTCGGCACGGTCCTGCCGGCCCTCGGCATCGCGCTGGTCCTGGGCAACGTCTACTACACGTACCTGGCCCGCCGGCTGTCCCGGCGCGAGGGCCGCACCGACGTCACGGCCCTTCCCTACGGGCCCAGCGTGCCGCACATGTTCATCGTCGTCTTCGTCATCATGCTGCCGATCTACCTGAGCACGAACGACCCGGTGCGGGCCTGGGAAGCGGGCCTCGCCTGGGCGTTCGTCATCGGCGTGATCGTCCTCATCGGCGCGTTCGTCGGCCCGATGATCCGCCGCTTCACCCCGCGCGCGGCGCTGCTCGGCACGCTGGCCGGCATCTCGCTGACCTTCATCTCGATGCGGCCGGCCGCCCAGATCTGGGAGTACGCCTGGATCGGCCTGCCCGTGCTCGCGATCATCCTCATCGGCTTCTTCACCGACGTCCGCCTGCCCGGGAACATCCCGGTGGGATTGGCGGCCCTGCTGGTGGGCACCGCGATCGGCTGGATCGGCGGCGCGATGTCGGTGCCCGACGTGACGGCGGCGGCCAAGGACATCGCGGTCGGGCTGCCCGACCTGCGCGTCGACATGCTGCTCCGCGGGCTGTCCGACCTCGCCCCGCTGCTGGCCACGGCGATCCCGCTCGGCGTCTACAACTTCACCGAGGCGATGAGCAACGTCGAGAGCGCCGCGGCCGCCGGGGACAGCTACAACCTGCGTAGCGTGCTGCTCGCCGACGGCACCGGGGCGATCGTCGGCTCCGCACTGGGCTCCCCGTTCCCACCGGCGGTCTACATCGGTCACCCGGGCTGGAAGGACGCCGGCGGGCGCGCCGGTTACTCGATGGCCAGCGGGGTGTTCATCGCGGTGCTGTGCTTCCTCGGCCTGTTCGGGTTGCTGTCGGCGCTGCTGCCGCTGCCGGCGATCGTGCCGATCCTGCTCTACATCGGCCTGCTCATCGGCGCCCAGGCGTTCCAGGCGGTGCCGCGCATCCACGCCGCCGCCGTGGTGATCGCGATCCTGCCCAACATGGCCTCCTGGGCCACCGGGCTGATCGACAACTCGCTGGCCGCGGCCGGGACGTCCGCAGCGGAGGTCGGCAACGAGGCCCTCGGCAACGCCGGGGTGGTCTACGGCGGGCTGAACACGTTCGGCCAGGGCGCGGTCCTGGCCGGCCTGGTGCTCGGGGCGCTGGTCACGTTCCTCATCGACAAGCGGTTCGTCGCCGCGGCCGCGGCGGCCGCCTGCGGCGCCGTCCTGAGCTTCATCGGCCTCGTCCACGCCCCGCAGGTCGACTGGGCGGCCAATCCGCCGGTCGCCCTCGGCTACCTGCTGTTCGGAGCGGTGTGCCTCGGCTACGGCCTGCTGGGCCGGAACCCTCAGCCGGTGACCGTGGCAGCCGAGCACGCCCCCACGCCCCCGGCCGCGGACGCCGCGCCCCTCGCCGACCCGACCGTGCCCGAGCCGCGGACGGTGCAGGGCGCGGCGACCGAGCCCACCGCCTGACCGGGAGCCTGCGCGGGCGCCCAGGAGGGGCCGTCCTCAGACGTCGACCCAGCCGCCGCTGCGCCAGTAGAGGCCGGCCTCGCGGGTGAGCAGCCCCTCGTCGACCAGGTGGCGGCGCAGCGCGGCCGTGTCGGGGTGCCAGACCGCGAGCAGCGCGTTGACCTCCCGCTCCGGGTACCGGACTCCGACGTCGAACACCCGCACCAGGTGCTCGAGCACCACCCGGCGCTTGCTCCGCTGGGCCGGGATCGAGACCAGCCGCCCGCCGCGCACGAACGCGGACAGGACGGCGTCCTCGGCTGGGTCGTCCGACAGCGGCTCGGGCGGCGGCGCGGACCGCGCGGCGGCCCGGGCGGCGGCGCCGAAACGGTCGGTCAGCAGCTCGAGGTCGTGCCGGTCACGGCGCACCAGGCCGGCGCGGGCCAGCCGCCGGGCGGCCAGGGCGACGTCCTTGAGGGTGAGCCCGCTGGCCTGCGCGACCTCCTCGATCGTCCCGGCACCGAGGGCGAGGGCGGCGACGACCTTGAGGCGGGCCGGGTCGGCGAGCAGGCCGGCGATCGTCGCGGCGTCCACGTCCTCGACGGTATCCGCGCGTGCCCGTATCGGGACGCCGCCGGATCAGCTGCGCGGTGTTCGACCGGCCGCCCGCTAGGTTCGGTGCCCATGACACCGGGCCGGGACTACACGGGGGACATGCACCTCGCGCACGTGCTCGCCGACCAGGCGGACTCCATCAGCCTCGACCGGTTCCGTGCGCTGGACCTCCAGGTCGACACGAAGCCGGACCTCACACCGGTCACCGACGCCGACCGGGCGGTCGAGGAGCAGCTGCGGATCACGCTGGCCCGCGCCCGCACCCGCGACGCGGTGCTGGGCGAGGAGATGGGCATGACCGGGCACGGCCCGCGGCGCTGGGTGCTCGACCCGATCGACGGGACGAAGAACTTCGTGCGGGGCGTGCCGGTGTGGGCCACGCTCATCGCGCTGTTCGACGGCGACGAGCCGGTGGTCGGCCTGGTCTCGGCGCCGGCGCTCAACCGCCGCTGGTGGGCGGCCAAGGGGGTCGGTGCCTGGACCGGACGGCGGCTGGAGTCGGCCAGCCGCTGCCGGGTCTCGAACGTGACCACGCTGGGCGACGCGAGCCTGTCCTACTCGAGCCTGTCGGGCTGGGAGGAGCGCGGCCTGCTCGGCGGCTTCCTCGACCTCACCCGGGCGATGTGGCGGACCCGCGCCTACGGCGACTTCTGGAGCTACGTGCTGCTGGCCGAGGGGGCGGTGGACATCGCCTGCGAGCCCGAGGTGTCGCTGTGGGACCTCGCCGCCCTCGACGTCATCGTGCGGGAGGCCGGCGGCCGGTTCACCGACCTGGCCGGCACCCCGGGCCCGGCCGGCGGCAGCGCGCTGGCCACCAACGGGGCGCTGCACGACGCCGCGCTCGGCCTGCTCCGCCAGCCGCACCCGGCCTGAGCCGGGGGGCGCCCGACCGGCCGGGAGCCGGCCGGGCGCCCGCTCAGTGACCGACCGGGCCGCTGCCGGTCCCCTGCCCGCGGCCGCCCTGGAACCGGCGCCGGGCCTCGTCGATCTTGGCCTTGGTCTTCGGGTCCTTCGCCAGCTGCTGGGCCTTCTCGGTCACCTGCCGGACGGCCTGCTTCCCCTTCGGGCTGTTGGCGAGCTGGGTGAGCTTGGTGAACATCGACGCCATGCGAACGCGTCTCCCTTCCGTTCGGCCGGGACCGTCGTCCGGTCCCGCTGCCCGTCCAACGGCGCGGGCGCTCCCGCCGTTCCGGTCACCCCGCGCGCCAGCGACGGGCGGCGTCCACCAGGGCCGGTGACGGCCGCGGCTCCACCGGCCGGCCGGGCTCCCGCCGCGGGACGACGTCCGCGCCGGTGCCCCGGGCGGCCAGCAGCGCCGCACCGACCGCGGACGCGCTGCGCAGGGGCAGGTACCGCACCGGGACCCCGAGGACGTCAGCGACCAGCTGCTGCACGACCGGCGCCCGGCCGCCGCCCCCGGTGAGCACGACCGGCCCGCCGCCGCCGAGCAGCTCCGCCGCCGCCCCCACGGCGAACACCACCCCCTCGACGGCCGCCCGGGCGAGATCGGCGCGGGTGGTGCCGGCCGAGAGCCCCGTCCAGCCGCCCCGGTCGGCCGGTCCCGCGACCCCGCCGCGCTCGCCGGTCAGGAACGGGCGGAACACCACTCCGCCGGCGCCCGGCGGCGCCGCCGCCGCGGCCTCGAACAGCTCGGCCGGCCGGAGGCCCAGGACGCCGGCGACCCACGACCACGCCAGCCCGCCGTTCTGCAGCGCGGCCATCGCGTACCAGCCGCCCTCGACGTCGGCGTAGCAGTGCACCGGCGGGTCGTCGGCCGGCGCCGGCGTCCGACCGGGCGCGAGCACCTGGACGCCGGTGCCCAGGTTCACCTGCCGGCCCGCCCGGGTGCCCGCCGCGAGCAGCGCCAGCGGCGTGTCGGCGCCGCCGACGACGATCGGCACCTCGCCGACCGCGAGCGCGGCCGTGCCGGCGACCTCGGCCGACGGCCGCACCTCCGGCAGCAGCACCGGGTCGATCCCGGCGGCGGCGCAGGCGGGCGGCGACCAGCCGTCGGCGACGACGTCCCACAGCAGGGTGGCCGAGGCGTCGCTGCGGTCGGTGACCCGGACCGCGTCCGGGACGAGGGCGGCCCGCAGGGCGTCCTTGGGCAGCAGCACCGCCTGCGCCCGCCGGAGCAGCTCCGGCCGGTGCGCGGCCAGCCAGGCGAGCACCGGGCCGGTCATGCCGGCGACCAGCGGGTTGGCCAGCGCGGCGCGGGCGTCGTCCGGCAGGGCGCGCCAGCGGGCCACCTCGGCGGCGGCGCGCGCGTCGGGCCACAGCACGGCCGGCGCGAGGGGGGTGCCGGCGGCGTCGACGAGGACGGTGCCGTGCATCTGCCCCGACAGCCCCAGGCCCCGCACCCGGCGCCCGGCGACGGCGGGCGCGATCCGTGCCAGCGCGGCGTCGAACGCGCGCCGCCAGAGAGCGGGGTCGGTCTCGGCCCAGCCCGGCCGAGGGCGGGCGAGGTCGTAGCCGGACTCCTCCTCCGCCACCACCGCCCCCGACTCGTCGAGCGCGACCAGCTTGAGCCCGCTGGTGCCGACGTCGGCACCCAGCAGGACGTCGCTCACCGGAGCCGGTGGACGGTGCCGCCGCTGCGGCCGTTCCGGTCGGCGAGCAGGCCCGCGAGGGTGCTGAGGGCGATCTCCGGCGGGGTGCGGGAGCCGATGTCCAACCCGATCGGCCGGTGCACCCGGGCGACCTCCTCCGGCGGCACCCCGAGCGCGGCGAGGGCCGCGACGTGCGGGCCCTCGTGCCGCGGGTTGCCCATCACGCCCACCCACCGCACCGGCCGGGCGAGCGCGTCGCGCAGCACCTCGCCGAGCTCGGGCCGGTGGTGGTCGGTGACCACGACGTCGGCGTGCTCGAGCTCGAGCAGCCCGTCCAGGTCGGCGAAGCCGGCCGCCTCGCCACGGGTCGGGTCGGGGTCGAGCACCAGCGTGCGGAAGCCGAGCTCCGGGCCCCAGCGCCGGAGCACCTCGGCGACCGGGGAGGCGAAGACGGCCACGAGGACCCGCCCCGTCGCCTCGGCGGACGGCGCACCGTGGGCCACCCCGCAGGTCGGGTCGCTCATCTCACCGGCTCCGGGCTGTCGCCGTAGGCGTACGACGAGTCCGGGTACCGCCCGCCGACCGCGGCCCCGGGGGGCGCGATCCGCGCCAGCCGGTCCAGCTCGTCGGGCGACAGCTCCAGGGCGACCGCGCCGACGTTCTCCTCCAGGTAGCGGCGGCGCTTCGTGCCCGGGATCGGCACCACGTCGTCCCCCTGCGCCAGCACCCACGCCAGCGCCAGCTGCCCGGGCGAGCACCCCTTCTCCTCCGCCATGGCGCGGACGGCGTCGACCAGTCGCAGGTTGGCCTCGAGCGCCTCCCCAGTGAACCGCGGGTGGCCGCGGCGCCAGTCGTCCTCGGCGAAGTCGTCGGGGCCGGTGATGGCCCCGGTGAGGAAGCCACGGCCCAGCGGGCTGAACGGCACGATGCCGATCCCGTGCTCGCGGGCCACGGCCAGGACCTCCCCCTCGACGTCGCGGGTCCACAGCGACCACTCGCTCTGCAGCGCCGCGATCGGGTGGACGGCGACCGCGCGGCGGACCGAGGCGGCGCTGGCCTCGGACAGCCCCAGGTACCGGACCTTGCCCTGCTGCACCAGCTCGGCCATCGCCCCGACGGTGTCCTCGATCGGCACCCGCGGGTCCACCCGGTGCTGGTAGTAGAGGTCGATCACGTCGACGCCGAGCCGGCGCAGGCTCGCCTCCGCGCAGGCGCGCACGTTCTCCGGGCGGCCGTCGATGTCCATGCCGCCGCGGTCGTTGCGGGACAGGGTGAACTTGGTGGCCAGCTGCACCTCGTCCCGCCGGCCGGCGATCGCCTCGCCCACGAGCTGCTCGTTGTGCCCGTCGCCGTAGACGTCCGCGGTGTCCAGCAGCGTGACGCCGAGGTCCAGGGCGCGGTGGAGGGTCGCGACCGACTCGTCCCGGTCGGCCGCGCCGTACATCTGGCTCATCCCCATGCAGCCCAGACCGAGGGTGGAGACGACCAGGCCGTCGCGGCCGAGGGTGCGGGTACCGACCTGAGGGTTCGCAGTCACCTGCGCATCCTCGCCCGGCCCCTCCCCCGTCGCCACCGCCCCGCAGGCCCGTCGGCGGGGCTGCGACGTGCGGGCGGTCGAGAAGTCCCCGCCGAGTGGTGGGATGGGAACGAGCCAGGGCACCGGAGGTCGGCGCCCGCGAGGAGGGTCCCCGTGCAGTACGCCGAGTCCGTGATCGACCTGGTCGGCAACACCCCGCTGGTCCGGCTGACGTCGGTGACCCGCGACCTCGGCCCGGACGCGCCCCTGGTGCTGGCGAAGGTCGAGTACCTCAACCCGGGCGGCTCGGTGAAGGACCGGATCGCCGTGCGCATGGTCGACGCCGCGGAGGCCAGCGGGGCGCTGGAGCCCGGCGGCACCATCGTCGAGCCGACCAGCGGCAACACCGGCATCGGGCTGGCGCTGGTCGCCCAGCAGCGCGGCTACCGGTGCGTCTTCGTCTGCCCCGACAAGGTCGGCCAGGACAAGATCAACGTGCTGCGCGCCTACGGCGCGGAGGTCGTCGTCTGCCCCACCGCCGTCGACCCCGCCGACCCGCGCTCGTACTACTCGGTGTCCGACCGGCTGGCCCGCGAGACCCCGGGCGGCTGGAAGCCCGACCAGTACTCCAACCCGGCCAACCCGCAGTCGCACTACGAGACGACCGGCCCCGAGATCTGGGCCCAGACCGACGGGCGGGTCACCCACTTCGTCACCGGCATGGGCACCGGCGGCACCATCAGCGGCACCGGGCGCTACCTCAAGGAGGCCTCCGGCGGGCGGGTCCGGGTCATCGGCGCCGACCCGGAGGGCTCGGTCTACTCCGGCGGCACCGGCCGGCCGTACCTGGTGGAGGGCGTCGGCGAGGACTTCTGGCCCTCGACCTACGACCGCGGCATCGCCGACGAGGTCATCGCCGTCAGCGACGGCGACTCCTTCGCCATGACCCGGCGGCTGGCCCGCGAGGAGGGGTTGCTCGTCGGTGGCTCGTGCGGGATGGCGGTGGTCGCCGCGCTGCGCGTCGCCCGGGGGCTGTCGGGGGACGACGTCCTGGTCGTCCTGCTGCCCGACGGCGGCCGTGGCTACCTCGGCAAGATCTTCAGCGACACGTGGATGGCCGACTACGGCTTCCTCGACGCCGCGGGCGGCGAGACCGTCGGCGAGCTGCTGCGCACCAAGTCCGGGGAGACGCCGGAGCTGGTGCACACGCACCCGAACGAGACCGTCCGCGAGGCGATCGACATCCTGCGCGAGTACGGCGTGAGCCAGCTGCCGGTGGTCCGCGCCGAGCCGCCGGTGACCGCCGGCGAGGTGGTCGGCGCCGTCGACGAGAAGACGCTGCTCGACGCGCTGTTCGAGGGCCGCGCCCGGCTGGGTGACCGGGTGGAGAAGCACATGTCGGCGCCGCTGCCGATCATCGGCTCGGGCGAGGGGGTCGACGCCGCGGTGGCCGCGCTCGGCTCGGCCGACGCGCTGCTCGTGCACGTCGACGGCAAGCCGACCGGAGTGGTCACCCGGCAGGACGTGCTGGGTCACCTGGCCGGGCTGACACCTACGGTGGCCCCGTGAACGCGTCCTCCCCCGGCTTCAACACCCGAGCGATCCACGCCGGGCAGGAACCCGACCCGGCCACCGGCGCGGTCGTCGTCCCGGTGCACCTCACCACCACGTACAAGCAGGACGGCGTCGGCGGGCTGCGCGGCGGCTACGAGTACAGCCGCAGCGCCAACCCGACCCGGACGGCGCTGCAGGAGGCGCTGGCCGCCCTCGAGCAGGGCACGCACGGGATGGCATTCGCCTCCGGGCTGGCCGCGGAGGACACCCTGCTGCGGACGGTCTGCGAGCCGGGCAGCCACGTGGTGCTGGGCGGGGACGCGTACGGCGGCACGTTCCGGCTGATCTCCAAGGTGGCCGCGCGCTGGGGTGTCGAGCACACGCCGGCCGACCTGAACGACGTCGACGCCCTGCGCGCGGCGATCCGGCCGACGACGCGGGTGATCTGGTGCGAGACGCCCACCAACCCGCTGCTCAACATCGCCGACATCGCGCTGCTGGCCGAGGTGGCGCACGCGGCGGGCGCGCTGCTCGTCGTCGACAACACCTTCGCCTCGCCCTACCTGCAGCAGCCGCTGACGCTCGGCGCCGACGTCGTCGTGCACTCGACGACGAAGTACCTGGGCGGGCACTCCGACGTCGTCGGCGGGGCGCTGGTCGTCGCCGACGCGGACCTGGCCGAGCAGCTGGCCTTCTCCCAGAACGCGATGGGCGGGGTCGCCGGCCCGTTCGACGCCTGGCTGGTGCTGCGCGGGATCAAGACCCTCGGCGTCCGCATGGACCGCCACCAGGCCAACGCCGCCCGCGTGGCGGACTTCCTGCTGGGCCACGCCGCCGTCGCGTCGGTGCTGTACCCCGGGCTGCCCGACCACCCCGGGCACGAGATCGCCGCGAAGCAGATGTCGGGCTTCGGCGGGATGCTGTCGTTCCGGCTGGCCGGTGGTGAGGAGGCGGCGCTGCGGGTCTGCGAGCGCGCGCAGCTGTTCACGCTGGCCGAGTCGCTCGGCGGCGTGGAGTCGCTGATCGAGCACCCGGGCCGCATGACCCACGCCAGCGCAGCCGGATCGCCGCTCGAGGTCCCCGCCGACCTGGTGCGGCTCTCGGTCGGCATCGAGGAGGTCGACGACCTGCTCGCCGACCTCCAGCAGGCGATGGACTGATCAGCGCGGCGGGGCGAGCCTCTGCCCGGGGCCGGTTCAGCGCGGGAGCGTGAGGATCCTGGGCCCGTCGTCGGTGACGGCGACGGTGTGCTCGACGTGGGCGGCGCGGCTGCCGTCGGCGCTCCGCAGCGTCCAGCCGTCGGCGTCGACGCGGTAGGCGTCGCTCCCGCCGGCCAGGAACCACGGCTCGATCGCGATCACCAGCCCGGGCTTCAGCGGCACCCCTCGGCCCGCCCGGCCCTCGTTGGGGACGCTCGGCGCCTCGTGCATCGTCCGCCCCACGCCGTGCCCACCCTGGTCGGTGTTGATCCCGCAGCCGCCCGCGCGTCCCGCGGCACCGATGGCCGCCGAGATGTCGCCCACGCGGTTGCCGACGACGGCCGCCGCGATGCCGGCCGCCAGCGCACGCTCCGTGGTCGCCACCAGGTCCAGGTCCTCCGCACGCGGCGTGCCCACCGGGAACGTGATCGCCGCGTCGCCCACCCAGCCGTCGAGGGTCGCGCCGGCGTCCACGCTCAGCAGGTCACCGTCGTCGAGCACCTCGGGCGTCGGGATGCCGTGCAGCGCGACGTCGTTCACCGAGAGGCACACCACACCGGGGAACGGAGGCGTGGTGGCCAGCGGGGCGTACCCCAGGAAGGGCGACCCGGCGCCGGCGTCGGCCAGGACGTCGCGCGCCACCGAATCGAGCTGCGTGAGCCGGACGCCGGGTGCGGCCGTCGCCCGCACGGCGGCCAGCATGTCGGCCACGACGGCGCCCGCCGCCCGCATCGCGTCCAGCTCGCCGGGTGTCCGCAGTTCGATCATGACGCCGCCGCCTTCCGGTCCGACCGTCCCGGTCTTAGCAGGTGGCGCAACGCACGATCGACACCGGCCGGGTGCCCGCCCGCCGGCGACACCGCGCCCACGGTCTGAGGTCGGCGGCGGGAAGCAGATCCACCACGTCGCGGTTGCGTCCGCCAGACGGCCCGACCGAGGAGGATCCGAGCGTGAGCACGACGGACAGCACCCGCGACCAGACCGCCCTCGAGCAGGAGCGCGCCCGCATCCGCGAGGCCCACCTGAAGCCGGCCGGCGAGCGACCGGCGTCGACCGCGCGGGGACTGCACCACACCGCCCTGATCAGCTCCGACGTCGAACGAACCGTCCGCTTCTACCAGGACGTCCTCGGCTTCCCGCTCACCGAGCTGATCGAGAACCGGGACTACCCGGGCTCCAGCCACTTCTTCTTCGACATCGGGCACGGCAACCTGCTGGCCTTCTTCGACTTCCCCGGCCTGGACGTCGGCCAGTACGCCGAGGTGCTCGGCGGCCTGCACCACATGGCCATCAGCGTCGATCCGAAGCACTGGCAGGAGCTCGTCGAGCGGCTGACCGACGCCGGCATCGCGCACGAGGTGCACAGCGGCGTCTCGGTCTACTTCCGCGACCCCGACGGCGCCCGCATCGAGCTCATCGCCGACCCGCTCGGCGAGATGTACGGCCACCACGTCCTCTGAGACCGGCGGCCGGAGCCGCGTCAGGCCTGGGGCGCGTCCACGAGGTCGGCGTAGTCGGGGTGCCGCTCGATCCAGCCGCGGATGAACGCACAGCGCGGGACCGCGCGCAGCCCGCGGGCCCGGACGTCGTCCAGCGCGCCGCGGGCCAGCGTGCCGCCCACCCCGTTGCCCTCCTGGTCCGGGTCGACCTCGGTGTGGGTGAACACCACCTGGTCGCCCTGCCGGCGGTAGGCGGCCAGGCCGAGGACACGGTCGCCGTCGCGGACCTCGTAGCGGTCGGCTCCGGGCACGTCCCGGACGGTGAGCTCCATGGTCGCGGCAACCGCCGCCGCGCCGGTGCTGTTCCGCGACCGGTCGGCCAGAGCCAGCGCTCCGGTCGGGCACTGCCCGACGGCGTCCCGGACGTCGGCCTCCTCTCCCGGCGCCACCTCCGGCCGCAGCACCCGGACGACGCCGTCGTCCCCGACCTCGAAGACGTCGGGCAGCAGGGCCTCGCAGCTCCCGGAGCCGACGCAGCGCTCGCGGTCGACGACGACGCGCACCGGTCTCAGCCCGCCAGCCGGGCCGGCAGCCGCTTGATGCCGTTGACGAACGACGAGCGCAGCCGGTCGGGCTCCCCGGTCACCTCCAGGTCGGGCAGCTGGTCGAACAGCGCGCGGAAGGTCACCGCGAGCTCGCGGCGGGCCAGGTGTGCGCCCAGGCAGAAGTGCGGCCCCTTGGAGCCGAAGCCGACGTGCGGGTTGGGGTCACGCGCCAGGTCGAGCACCTCCGGGTCGCGGAAGACCTCCGGATCGCGGTTCGCCGAGCCGTAGAGGAGCAGGAACTTGTCGCCGGCGGCGAACCGGTGGCCGTTGACCTCGCCGTCCCGCGTGGCCGTGCGCCGCATCCAGGTCACCGGGCTGGCCCAGCGCACGATCTCCTCGACGGCGGTGCGGTCCAGCCCGGGATCGGCTCTCCACCGCGCCCGCTGGTCGGGGTGCTCGTGCAGCGCGAGGACGCCCTGGGAGATGGCGTTGCGGGTGGTCTCGTTGCCCGCCACCAGCAGCAGGATGAAGAACGAGGCGATCTCCTGGTGGGAGAGCTTCTCGCCGTCGACCCCCGTGGTCACCAGCGCGGTGGTGAGGTCCTGCCGCGGGCGTTCCAGCCGCTCGGCGGCCAGCCGCTCCATGAGCCCGGCCAGCTCCATGCCGGCCAGCAGGAAGGCGTTGAGCGGGTCGTCCTGGTCCTCGATGAGATCGGGGTCCCCGCCGGACAGGATGATGGTCGACTGCGCCAGCACCATCGCCCGGTGCTCCTCGGGGATGCCCATCATGTCGCAGATGACCCGCAGCGGGATCGGCGCGGCGATGTCCGCCACGACGTCGATCGCGCCGCCGTTCGCCGCCGCCGTCCGCCGGGCCCGGGCCAGGACGTCGTCGACGACGCCGCGCACCGAGTCGAGCAGCTGCTCGAGCATCCGCGGGGTGAAGGCCTTCGAGACGATCCGGCGGATCTTCGCGTGGCGGGGGTCGTCCATGCTGATCAGCGACCCGTAGAACTCGTTGAGGTCGGCCGGGATGTCCTGGATCGAGACCGCCCCCCGCCCGGAGCAGAAGACGGCGGGCTGCGAGCTGATCGCCTCGACGTCGGCGTAGCGGGTGACGGCGACGTAGCCCGGGCCCACCGGCAGCATCGGCATGACCGGCTCGGCGTAGAAGGCGAACGGCCGCTCCCGGCGCAGCGCCGCGAAGGTCGCGTACCGGACCCACGGCGGGCCGGCCCACCACTCCCGGTCGGAGAGGTCGACCGCGTCGAGGTCGACGGTTCCGGGTGCGGGGGTCTCGACGGACACGGGCGCTCCTCGTCGACGGTCAGCGGTGACCGTCAACGCTAGAGAGGCAGCCGGGCGAGGCACAACACTCCGTCGGCGCCGTCCCCGTCGAACGACAGAGGGCCCGGTCACCGTGGTGACCGGGCCCTCTGCCAGGAGTAGCGGGGACAGGATTTGAACCTGTGACCTCTGGGTTATGAGCCCAGCGAGCTACCGAGCTGCTCCACCCCGCGTCGCACCTCCACCATACACGCGTTCGGAACCGGTGCCGGAGCCGGCCGGTGCCGGAGCGCGCGCCTCACCGTCGGCACCCGCGTGTGCGCTTAGAGTCCCGGCCGTGAGCGCGGAGGTGGCGACCAGCAGCTTCCTCGGTGAGCCGCAGCCGGTGGAGGTGTTCCACGCCGGTGTGTGGTTCCCCGGCGAGCTGCTGGGCTGGCGGTTCGACGAGACGGGGACCTGCCGCGTGCGGGTGCGCTGCATCGTCGGCGGCCTCCGCCACACGGCCTGGACCTACCTGACCCACCTGCGCCTGCCCGAACCCCGGCCGGTCCCGGCCCCGTCGGTCGAGGTCCCCACCCCGGCCCGGCCCGCCGGCGACCCGGGGCCGCACCTGCTCCTGCCGCCGCGTGACCGGCACCCGCTGGGCGCCCCCCTCCCCCGCCCGCGCCGGGCCGGCCTGGTGGAGTGGCTCGGCACCGTCTGAGCCCGTCCGGCGCCGATCGCTCCGGCGGCGGGCTCACGATCTGCAGCCCGTACCGCCTAGTGGATCGCCGGGGCCGGCCGGCGCCAGGGGGGCGCGAACTCCGGCGAGTCGCTCCGCGCGATCGCCGACGCCAGCAACGTCCCCCCGGGCCGCAGGACCCGCCGGGCCTCCCGCAGGGCCGGGCGCGGATCGGCCAGGTGGTAGAGCCCGCAACGCGCCGTCGGCGCAGCCGACGTCCAGGACCCGCCGGACACCGAGCCCGACCAGCCGGGACGCGACCCCCGCGTAGAGGCTCACCGCGGAGCGGGCCCGGGCGACCGACATGCCCAGTTGACAGCGCTCCGGCGCCGAGTCGTAGTCGAAGACCACGCCGCCCACATCGGACAGCCTGGCACCGCTCAGGCTCCTGTCGCTCCGGGGAGCGGTTTGCGCAGGTGGACGAGGTGCCCCGCACCGATGTCCTCGCGGCCGGTCTCGACGTACCCCGCCGCGGTGTACAGCCGCAGGTTGCTCCGCATCCGTTCGTGCGTGTACAGCCGCATCGCGGGCAGCCCGAGTCGGCGCGCCTCTGCCTCGGCGAAGGCCAGGAGCCGGCGCCCGAGGCCGCGCCCCTGGACGCGCGGATGAACCGCCACGTTGTCGATGCACAGAGTCCTGGGCTCGGGTCTCAGCACGACGAGTCCCTCCAGGCTGCCCGCGGGCGGCAGTTCCGCCAGGCCGGTCACGAACACCACTCCCTCGGCGAGGAGCGCCGCGTGGTCGGCCGACAACGGCGCCGGGCGGGTGCCGATGATCGGCACCCAGGGCAGGTAGGCCGCCTCGACCACGTGCACGATCGCGGGCAGGTCGGCGGCCACTGCGGGACGCACCCAGCCGGCGGCCTGCGGTCCTCCACCGGTCATCGCCGCGACCGCCACCGCGGCAGGGCGCCGGCGAGTCCCTCGACGGACAGGACCAGAGGCAGGCCGACCACCGTCAGCGTGGGTGGTGTGATCTCGGATGGAGCAGGGATGGAGGTCATGGCTCGAGGATCTGACCGGTTGCTCGACCTGGCCCGACGAGGAGTTCGATCCCAAGGACCGGACCACGACGTCCGGCTCACCGTGCCCACGTCCACTGACTGCACAGACCCGTGCACGGAACGACCGGCCGCGCCGCCGCCGACGCCACCCGCGCCGCCTTCCTGACCGGCTTCACCACCGCGATGTGGGTCGCCACCGCCACCGCCGCCATCGTCCTCGCCGGCGTGCTCGCTGCCACGGCCCTACGTCGCGGCCGGCCGGAGATCTCGGCAGACCCCGAGGCGACCAGGTCCCGGACGGACACCGGTTCGCACTCCCGAGATCCGATCGACGCAGCCGACGCCGACGGCTCCACCGCCGCAACCGACGCGACCGGCCTGGCGTCGGCAGCACCCGACACCTCGCGGGGTGGCGCACTCAGCAGCGCCGGACAGAGGTGACCACCATGCCCGGCACGTCCACGCACCGCGTTCGCACCGTCCTCGGCCGGTCCGCAGGCTGGCTGGTCGTCGGACTCAGCACCCTCTACGCCGTGAGCGCGGTCGGCATGGCGGTCACCGAGCTGCTCGCACTGCTCGGCGCCGGCCCCGACGCGAAGCCACGCGTGGTTCCGCCGCTGTTCGTGCTGCACGCGCTCACCGGCGCCGTCGCCCTGGTCACCGGGGCGGTCCAGCTCCAGCTCGGCCGCCCCAGCTCATCCGGCCATGCGCGGGCCCACCGCACCCTCGGCCGCTGCTACCTGGCCGCGGCCTGGACCACCAGCGTCGCCGGCGCGGCGACCGCGGTCGTCTTCGACGTCGGCGTCGCCGGCCAGGCCGGGTTCGCCGTCTGGTCCGCGTCGTGGTTCCCCACGACCACCATCGCGCTGCGGCACATCCGGGCCCGCCGCGTGCGCGCGCACCGCGACTGGATGATCCGCAGCTTCGCGCTCGCCTTCGTCTTCGTCTTCGTCACCTTCGACCCCGTTCGCCAGGCGCTCGAGAGCGCCGGGCTGCCCCGGACGGTGGTCTACCCGGTGGCCCTCGCCGGCTGCGCGATCGTCGACCTCGCCGCGGTCGAGGTGTGGCTGCGCCGTGATCGACCCGGCGCTCCCCCGAGCCGCGGGCGGCCGTACGCGACACCCCGGATGGCGGCGCGACCCTGCGAGCCGGACGGTAGGTGCGGCAGCGGCAGGAGCGCCCCTGCACCGACGTGACCGGGCCGAGGACCCATCCGTCACGTCGTCGGGTGTCGTGCAGCCGTCGGATCTAGCGGGTCACGGGAGGCCGAGGCTCCCGCCACCCCTGGAGGAACGACTGGCCGAGCGTGATGGCCGAACGCACCACGACGGTGGTCACGATGACGACGAACAAGAAGCCGCCGACGTTGCTGGGCCAGGGGTCGGTGAAGGAGGGCAGGGCGGTGAACGCGGCCAGGACCCCCACACCCAGGGACAGCCGGAGGGACCGGCTGCACCCCGTGATCCACCCCGGCATGGCGGCAGTGTAGGAGTGTGCGGAGCACCCGTGTAGTGGTGCACCACGGGTGAACCGCCGCCCTCGGATCGGGCCGACACCGGCACCGGCCCGGCGCCGGCCGCGCGGGATGCCGACGACACGCCGAGCAGGGCGTTGAGCCGTTCGGCAGGGACTCCCCGGGTCTTCGTTCCCTGATCCTCCTCCACCCCCCGCCGCCACCATGCCCGGACGGCGCCACGCGTGCGCAGCACCATCCGTCCGTTCCAGCCGGAGGCCACCCCCGTGCCCGAGTCCTCGTGTTCGCCGTCGATCGCCGCGCGCACCGCCCGCACGCATCTCCTCGACGGCCACCCGTGGCGGATCCTGCGCAGCGGCGTCGGCTCGCACGTCGTCCTGCTGCTGCCCGGCGGCGTCGGGCAGGCCGAAGCCGAGTTCCAGGTCATCCGGGCGCTCGAACCTCACGTGCAGGTCCTCGCCGTCACCTATCCCGCGCTGACGTCCATGGCGGCGATGGTCCGGGGCCTCATGCGGGTTCTGGACGCCGAGGGCCTGACGACGGTGGACGTGTGGGGGAACTCCTTCGGCGGGATGGTCGCGCAGGCGCTCGTCCGCGAGGCCCCGCACCGGGTGGGCAACCTCGTGCTCGGTCGGACCGCCGTCCCCGACCCCGCCCGCCGGCGACGGGCCCAGGCGCAGGTCCGGCTGCTGGGCGCCCTCCCAGATGCGGTCGTCCGGCGACTGGTCCGCGCCGCCTTCGCCCGCCGGATGCGCGACCTGCCGGACGACGAGCGAACCTCGTGGGTGTCGTACCTGGAGGACCACTTCCTCTCGGAGGCCAAGCAACGGATGGCCTCGCTGTCGGCCCTGGCCGCCGACTTCCACGCCCGCGCAGACATGACCGCCGACGACCTGGCCGGGCGGCCGGGGCGGGTGCTGCTGCTGGAAGCGGACGGGGACGAGCTCTACGGGGGCATGACCTCCCGGCTCCACGAGCTCTACCCCGCGGCCGCCGTCCACCGGCTGACCAGCGGTGGGCACGTCTCCGACGCCGCACGGGTGCGCGAGGAGGCCGCCGTGGTGGTCCGGTTCCTGGCGGATCCGGACTCCTTCCCGGCTCAGCTGCGGATCCGGTCCGACGGCGTCACCCTCGCCGCACGCCGGTTCGGCTCCGCCGGTGACGTCGTCGTGCTGCTGCACGGCGGGCCGGGGTGCCCGGACTACCTGGAGCCGGTCGCCCGGCACCTCGCCTCGAGGTTCCGAGCCCTCACGTTCGACCAGCGCGGGGTCGGGGCCTCCACCGCCAACGGCCGGTACGGCCTCGCCGACCACGTCGCGGATGTCGAGGCGATCCGCCGGTCGCTGGGCGCCGACGGCGTCCACCTCTTCGGCCACTCCTGGGGCGGTCTGCTCGCGCAGCTGTACCTGCGCCAGCACCCACAGCGGGTGCGCAGCCTCGTCCTCGCCAACTCCTCCGCCGGCGTCGGGGCCGAGTGGATCCGGATGCAGCACGAGGTGATGGCCTACAACCGGCGTCAGAGCGGAGCAGCCGGATTCGCGGCCCTCGGGGCGGAGTCGCTGATCGCCCGGCTCCCGGGCCGGCTGGGCGACGCCGCCGGGCAGCGTGTGCTGGCGCGGATCTGGGCCAACTACTTCCCCGACCCGGCCACGGCACCGCCGGCCGACCGCTCCTGGCTCCGTGGCGCGCACGGCCGCCCCGCCCGGGCCACGGTGGCCGCGATCCGCACCGCGCCGGCGTCGGTGCTCGACGGTCCCGGCGCGAGGACCGACCTCCCCGTCCTGGTCGTGTACGGCCGGGACGACATCTACGGCTCCAGCGTGGACGCCGTCCGGCGGCGGTTCCCAGGGGCGCAGGACGTGGTCCTCGACGACTGCGGCCATGTTCCCTGGCTGCAGGCCAGCGACAGGTTCTCCGCCCTCCTCGACGCGTTCTACGCCGGCGTTCCACGCGGCCCGCACGCCGCGCCGACGCTCACGACAGGCCCCCGGCTCGAAGGCTGAGCGCGACGAGGGCACCGGCGGCGAGGGCGCCGCCGGGAGTGGCCAGAGCCAGCAGCGGCCGGCGCAGCCTCCGGAACTCGGCCACCACGTCCCGGTCCCTCTCCTCGATCATGCGGTGGAGCTGACGCGGGACGGTCAGCGAGCTGCCTGCGGCGAGACGCCTCGGCCAGCTCCACCGGAGAGAGCACGGCCGTCGCCTCCGCGACGACGTGCGCCGGGTCGACCGCAGAGGGGTGGCCCAGCCGATCCGGAGATTCGTCCGGAAACCGGCCCACGACGCAGCGAAGACCGGCGCGATCGCGCCGGTCTTCGCTGTCAGGGACCGGTTTCCGGACCCTGCTGAGTAGCGGGGGCAGGATTTGAACCTGCGACCTCTGGGTTATGAGCCCAGCGAGCTACCGAGCTGCTCCACCCCGCGTCGGTAGGACCAGCCTACCCCGCCCCGGCCCGGGTGTGCACCCGGCTCCGGGGTGTCCCCCACCACAGGGGGCGGGGTCCCCGCCCCCTGTGGTGGCTCAGCCGCCCGGCTCGGCGGCCGCGGCCCCCTGCGCGGTCTGGTAGGCGTCGACGGCGGCCTGGAGGTCCTCGAGCGCCTGGCCCTGCGCCGCGAAGTCACCCGAGCGCTGCGCGTTCTCGAGCGCCTGCAGCGCCGAGTTGATCGCGTCGACCGCCTGCTGCAGCGCGGACGCGTCCCCGCTGTCGGCCGGAGGCGGGGTGGTCGGGTCGGTGGGCGTGGGTTCCGTCGGCTGCTGCGGGGCCGGCGCGTCCCCGCTGTCGGTCGCCGACTCCCCCGCCCCGGCGCCGAACACCTGGTCCAGCGCCTCGGCCAGGGTGTCCGCGTAGCCGACCCGGTCGCCGTAGTTGACCAGCACCTTCTGCAGCAGCGGGAAGGAGTTCTCCCCCGTGCCCTCCACGTACAGCGGCTCGACGTAGAGCAGTCCGTCCTCGCCGATCGGCAGCGTCAGCAGGTTGCCGAACACCGCCCGCGACTCCTGGCTGTTGAACAGGGTGAGGTCCGGTCGCACCTGGTTGTTCGTGATGAACGACTGCTGGACCTGCTGCGGACCGCGGAAGGGCGTGTTACCCGGCAGGCGCAGCACCTGGATCTCCCCGTAGGTCTCCGGGTCGCTCGACGCGGAGATGAAGGAGGACAGGTTCTCCCGGCGGAACGCGTTCAGGGCGCTGGTGAGCTGGAAGCTCGCCGCCTCGTCGCCGGGCCGCTGCGCCAGGATGTAGTACGGCGGCTGCGCCTCCTGGGTCTCCTGCGTCGGGTCGGCCGGCACCTGCCAGCGGTCGTTCTGGTTGTAGAAGTCGACCGGGTCGCTGACGTGGTAGCGGGTCAGGATGTCCCGCTGCAGCTTGAACAGGTCCTCCGGGTACCGGACGTGGCCGACGAGCTCCTCGCTCATCGCGTCGCGCTCCTCGATGACGCCGGGGAACGCCTTCATGTAGGTCGCGAGGACCGGGTCCTCCTCGTCCCAGGCGTACAGGTGCACGGTGCCGTCATAGGCGTTCACCGTGGCCTTCACCGAGTTGCGGATGTAGTTGAACTGCTCGTTGGGCAGCGCCGTCGTCCCGGTGCCGGTCAGCGCGTCGGACGTCGCCTCGCCCAGCTCCATCGGCTCGGAGTACGGGTAGGAGTCCGACGTCGTGTAGCCGTCGAGCACCCACACGATCTGGCCGTCGATCACTGCCGGGTACGGGTCCCCGTCGACCTCCAGGAACGGCGCGGCCTTCTCCACGCGGTCCCGCGGGTCGCGCACGTAGAGCACCCGGGACGCGTCGTTCACCGCGCTGGAGAGCAGGAAGTTCCGCTCCCGGTAGTAGATCGCGAAGGTCAGCTGCCGGAAGAAGCTGCCGATCGCGACGCCGCCGCCGCCGTCGTAGGTGTTGTTGATCTGCCCCTCGTCGGAGCCGTCCTCGGGCTGGTCGAACTCGCGCGGGGTGGCCCCCTCCGGCGCGCCCACGACGGAGTAGTCGTCGATCAGCTCGCCGTAGTAGATGCGCGTCTGCTCGACGTCGATGGTGCCGACCGTGGGCAGGTCCCGGGTGGTGAAGTTGGGCTCGCCGCCCTCCTGGCCAGCGACCACCTCGTTGGCCGGCGCGGCCACGAACCCGTTGCCGTGGGTGTAGACGGTGTGCCGGTTGATCCAGGTGTCCTGGTTCTCCGACAGGGCGTCGCTGTTGAGCTCGCGGACAGCGACGACGTAGTCCCGGGTCTCCCCGTCGATCGTGTACCGGTCGATGTCGAGCTTCTCGGGGAAGCCGTAGACGTTGCGGATCTGCTGGCGCGCGGTGAACGTGTCGGACAGGACGTTGGGGTCCAGCAGCCGGGCGTTGGGGATCGTCTCGGTGTCGTTGCGCAGGGCGGCGAGCGCCGCGTCGGTGTCGACCTCCTCGCCGGTGCTCTCCTGGGCGTAGTTCACGTACTCGACTTCGGTGAGGTCGTAGGCCGCCCGGGTCGAGGCGGTCGCCCGCTCGATGTAGTCCGACTCCCGCTGGTCGGCGCTGGGCCGGACGACGAACTGCTGCACGATCGCCGGGTAGGCCACGCCGATGACCAGGCTGGAGAGCAGCAGCAGCACCAGCGCGGCGGCCGGCAGCCGGAAGTTGCGGACGGCGACGTTGGCGAAGAACGCGATCGCGCAGACCGCCGCGGCGAAGACCAGGATCGTCTTGGCGGGCAGCAGCGCGTTGACGTCGGTGTAGCTGGCGCCGCTGAACAGCTCGCCCCGGTCGGAGTAGACCAGGCCGTAACGGTCCAGCCAGTAGGCCAGCGACTTGAGCGCCACGAAGAGCCCGAGCAGCACCGACAGCTGGACCATCGCCGCCGACGTGAGCTTCTGACCCGGCGTCTGCAGCCGCAGCCCGCCGAACACGTAGTGGGTCAGCAGCGAGCCGATCAGCGACAGCAGCACGATGGCGAAGCCGAAGCCCAGCAGCAGCCGGTAGAAGGGGTAGTCGAAGACGAAGAAGGAGATGTCCAGGCCGAACTGGGGGTCGGTCTGGCCGAAGTCGGTGGCGTTCCGGAAGGTCAGCCACGTCTCCCAGTTGCCCTGCGCGGTGAACCCGGCGAACAGGCCCAGCACGACGCCGACCGCGGTGAGCACCAGGGTGCGGCGCGGCTCGAGCGACTGGCGGTAGCGCTCAAGGTTCTGCTGTTCCAGCGACATCGGCCGGAACGTGGGCCGGAACCGGTAGGCGAGGTAGATCGCCAGCGCCGTCAGGCCGCCGGTGGCGATCCCGGCGACGGCGAACAGCAGCGCGCGGGTCTGCAGTTCGGTCCAGAAGACCTCGGTGAAGCCGGTCTCGTCGAACCAGAGGTAGTCGACGTAGACGTTGGTCAAGGTCCCGATGGCCGTGAACAGCACCAGCAGCACGGCGATGGCCCCGATGACCACCTTCGCGCGCCGCGAGAGCGTCGGCACGGACACGGGGGGCCGCATGGCCACGAGCGGTCTCCTTCAGTTGCGGTCGTGGCGGGCAGCCACGTTCGTTCCCGGCCGCGGACGGCCGGGAGGACGCGGACGGGCGCTCCCGGCAACCGGTCCGGTCAACCCAGACCAACGCGCGGGACCGCACCGGGTTCCCGGTGTCCGCTCCACCCGACAGCTTCCCCCACGCGGGCCCGGCGGTGCGGCTGCCGGGGCCCACGGCGGGGCCGCGGCGTCAGCAGGACTCCGGCGTCCGCCCCGCCCGGAGGTCCTCGAGCGCCTGGAGGGCGTCGTCCAGCGTGGCCACCCGGGCCACGGGCAGGCCCGGCTGCGGTGCGGCCAGCGCGTCGGCGCAGTTGCCGGCGGGCACGAGGAACAGCTCGGCGCCGATCTCCCGGGCGGCGACCATCTTCAGCTGCACGCCGCCGATCGGGCCGACGTCGCCGGCGGCGTCGATGGTGCCGGTGCCGGCCACGGCCGCGCCGCCGGTGAGGTCGGTGTCCCCGACGAGGTCGAGGATCCCGAGGGCCAGCATCAGGCCGGCCGACGGGCCGCCGACGTCCTCCACCCGGATGTCGACGTCGAACGGCGCCGAGGGCTGCTCGCGGATCAGCACGCCGAGCAGCGAGCCCGCGCGCTGGTCGGCCGCCCGCGTGGTGATCGTGGTGGTCCCCGGCTCCCCGAGCCGGGTGTAGGCGACCGGTACCGAGGACCCGCCGGGGATCGAGGCCAGGACGGCGTCCAGCGTCGCGGCGTCCGGCGTCGCCCGGCCGTCGACGCTCTCGATCGCGTCGCCCTCCTCGAGCCGGCCCTCCGACGGCGAGTCGTCGGCCAGCCCGCGCACGACCACCTTCACCGGGTAGTCCAGCGTCGACAGGGCGGCGGCCTCGGCGGCCTCCTCGGAGGTGAGGAACGCCTGCCGGTTGGCCTCGCGGGTCTCCTCCTCGGTGCGGTCGGAGGGATAGACCGACTCCTCCGGGACGACGCTGACCTCGTCGTCGAACCAGCCCTGCACCGCCTCGACCAGGCTCAGCCCGGCACGGCTGACACCGACCGTGGTGAGCGTCAGCTGCCCGTCGACGTCGTTGCGCTCCCGGCCCTCGACACCGATCACCGGCTCGCCGTCGATCTCGCCCAGCGTGTCGAACGTCGGCCCGGGCACCTGCGCGACGTAGGGCACCGGCACCGCGGCGCCGAGCACGCCGAAGACCACCAGCAGCACCACACCGACGCTGAGGACGGCGATCCGACGTGTCACAACGGGCCAGCTTAGGAGAAGGACCTCCGTGCCCCCCACGGCTCGCGAGCTCGCCGCGGGGCCCTGCACGGAGGCCGCCCGTGCTCTCCAGCGCTCACAGGCTCGCGGTCGGGCTGCCACGAAGATCACGCGTCTACCGTGGAGACATGAGTGACCTGCCGTTCGGCTTCGGATCCCCCGACCGCGATCCCGAGCGTCGCGACGAGACCGGCCCGGGCGCCGGCAACGACCCGTTCGGGTTCGGCGCCCTCTTCGGCGGCGCGGGCGGCACCGGCACGCCGGAGGAGCTGCTGGGAAAGATGCCGCTGTTCGCCGAGCTGCAGAAGCTGATGAACTGGTCCGGCGGCCCGGTCAACTGGGACCTCGCCCGGCAGGGCGCGATCAGCACGCTGGCCGCCGGGTCGCAGCCCACGTCCGCGGCCGAGCGCACCGCCGTCGCCGAGGCGCTGCGCCTGGCCGACCTCTGGCTGGACCAGGTCACCGAGCTCCCCTCCGGCGTGGACCGGACGCTGGCCTGGTCGCGCGTGGAGTGGGTCGAGCAGACCCTCCCCGCCTGGAGCGCGCTGATCGACCCGCTCGCCGAGCGCGTGGTCGCGGCGATGACCAGCGCCCTGCCCGCCGAGGCCGCCGCGATGGCCGGTCCGCTGGGCGGGTTGATGGGCCGCATGGGCGGGCTCATGTTCGGCGCCCAGGTCGGTCAGGCGCTCGGGCGGCTGTCCGGTGAGGTGCTCACCAGCACCGAGATCGGCATCCCGCTCGCACCGAGCGGAACCGGCGTCCTGCTGCCGCAGAACGTCGCCGAGTTCGCCACCGGCCTCGACCGCCCCGCCGACGAGGTCCGGCTGTTCCTCGCGCTGCGGGAGGCGGCCTCGCTGCGGCTGTTCGCCCACGTCCCGTGGCTGCGCCAGCAGCTGCACGACGCCGTGCACGCCTACGCCCGCGGCATCAACGTCGACCGCGAGGCCATCGAGCGCGGCATCAACGAGGCGATGAGCTCGATGGGCGGCATCGACCCGAGCAACCCGGAGAGCATCCAGCAGCTGCTCGGCAGCGGACTGCTCGAACCCGAGGAGACCCCGGAGCAGCAGATGGCGCTGCGCCGGCTGGAGACGCTGCTGGCGCTGGTGGAGGGCTGGGTCGACGCCGTCGTCGCCGCGGCCGCCGGCGACCGGCTGCCCGGGCACGGCGCCCTGGCCGAGACGATGCGCCGCCGCCGGGCCTCCGGCGGCCCGGCCGAGCAGACCTTCGCGACGCTCGTCGGCCTGCAGCTGCGCCCCCGCCGGCTGCGCGACGCCGCCACCGTGTGGGGCGCCATGGCGCAGCGGTACGGCAGCGCCGAGCGGGACCGGCTGTGGTCGCACCCCGACCTGCTGCCGACCTCCGACGACCTCGACGAGGCCCTGGACTTCGTGGCCCGCCAGGGTGCCGACGACGAGCTGCGGGCGCTGACCGAGTCCGACGAGGAGCAGAGGGACGAGGAGCAGGGCGGCGACGACCGGGGGTGACCCGGCCCCGGTTCAGTCGACGAGGTCCTCGCCGGCCGGCGTCGCCTCGCCGGCGTGCCGGCCCAGCTCGACCCCCTCGAGGAAGCCCCGGGCCCGCTCGGCCCGGGGGTAGCGGGCCACCAGGGCCCAGAACCGGGCGTCGTGGCTGGGCTCGATGAGGTGGGCGAGCTCGTGCACCAGCACGTAGTCGACGACGTACTCGGGCATGGCCCGCAGCCGGCTGGACAGCCGGATCGTGCGGTCGGCCGGCGTGCACGAGCCCCAGCGCCGCTGCTGGTTGTCCACCCACCGGACGCTGGCCGGCAGCGGCACGTCGTCGAAGTGCGCCGCCGACAGGGCCCGCGCCCGCTCCATCAGCTCGTCGTCCCCGCCCAGCGACCGGTGCCGCCGCTCCTCGCGGGTCTGCAGCTTGGCCACCATCTGCGCCACCCAGCGGCGCTCCTCGGCCGGGCTGAACGCCGCCGGGATGAGCACGATCGTGCGTCCCGACTCCCGGTACGCGGTGACCGTGCGGCGCCGGCGGGCGCTGCGGCGCACCTCCACGGCGCCATCCGCCGGTGCCGCCGAGGGAGCCCCGTCCGAGGGGACGGGTCGGGCGCCCCGGCGGCCCTGGGTCGGGCGGCGGGCCGGGGCGGGGCTGCGCGAGGCGTCGGGGATCGATCCGGGCACGGAGGCACCGTAGTTGGCGGGCGGCGGCTGTGCGCTGTGCACCTCCACCCGCACGGGTCCATGTCGCACGGACGGTGGACACGGGGGCGCTCGTTGCGGGGATCGACGGGACCGCTCGCCGTCCACAGCCCCGGCGGCGGTATCCGCGCAGGTGGGAACGGCGCGTCGCGGGTCGGTACCGGCCGTTCGTGGCCCGCCCGTCCCCCGCTTCCGCACAGCGACACGCCCAGGCGTCCCCACCCGCTCCACAGGTCTGTCCACAGGCTGTGGGGAACCGCTCCCCCGCCAGCCCGAATGGGCCCGCGACGCACGGGTAGCGTTCCCGGAGACGGCGCCCGGCGCGGACGCCGAGCAGTCCTGAGAGAAGGAGGCACCGTGGCGGAGAGCTACAACGGCTACTGCGTGAAGTGCAAGGAGAAGCGCGACTTCGACGGCGAGGTCAAGGTCAGCGAGTCCGGCCGCCGCATGGCGCAGGGCACCTGCCCCGTGTGCGGCACCAAGATGAACCGGATCCTCGGCAAGGCCTGAGCTCCCTCCGGCCACGGACGGCGGTGCCCGCACGGCGGGCGCCGCCGTCGTCGTCTGCCGGACATGTGGACGCCGCCCGCCGCTGTGGACGGCCACGGGGCACCGGCCCGCGGCGGTGTCACCCTGCCGGGGTGGACGACCAGGCACACCCCCTCCTCCCCCCGACGGTGCCGCTGCTGCGGCTGGCCGGCCCCGGGGGGACCGCCGTCCAGGTGGGCGGCACCGACACCGCCGACGGGGTGCTGATCACCCCGGGCCCCGACGAGCTGACCGCCCTGCTGCGCGGCCTGGACGGCCGGCGCACCCAGCGCGCCGTCGTCGCCGAGGCCGCCCTCGCCGGTCACGAGCCGGCCGCCGTCGCCGCGCTGCTCGACGGGTTGCGGAGCACCGGCCTGCTGGTCGACCTCGATGCCGCCGACCTGCTGGCCTCGGACGCGGGCCCGGCCGCCGCGGCCCGCACCCGCGCCGAGCTGCCCGCCGCCGCCCGGGATCCCGAGTGGGACGCCCGGAAGTCCCCCTGGCGGGCCCGCCGGTCGGCCGCGGTGGTGGTCGAGGGGGCGACGCGCACCGGGGTGCCGCTGGCCGCCGTCCTGGCCGCCAGCGGCGTCGGCCGGGTGAGCGTCCGCGACACCGGTCTGACCGTCGCCGGGGACGCCGTCGTCGGCGGCCTCGACGCCCGCGACGAGGGTCGGCCGCGCGCGCTGGCCGCGGCCGACGCGATCCGCCGGGCCAGTCCGCTGACCGACCTGCGGCCCCTTCCGGCCGGCTCGACCGGCGACCTCGTCGTCCTCACCCGGCCGTGGGCGGCCTCCGACCCGCTCGCGCACGGCCTGCAGCGCCGCGGCGTGCCACACCTGGTCGCCACGGTCCGCGGGGAGACGGGGGTCGTCGGCCCGCTCGTGGTCCCGGGGACGACGAGCTGCCTGCGCTGCGCCGAGCTGCACCGGCGGGACGCCGATCCCCGGTGGCCGGCACTCGCCGCGCAGCTGACCGCGGGCGAGGCGCCCAGCGGCGGGGCCACCGTCACCTGCCTCATGACGGCGGTGACCGCGGCGGTCCAGGTGCTCGCCTACCTCGACGGCACCGCCGCTCCGGTGACCCTCGGGACGACGCTAGAGCTGCGCCCGCCGGACCTCACCTGGTCGATGCGCCGGTGGCCCGACCACCCCGACTGCGGGTGCGCGGCGGGTCCCCCGGGCCCCGTTGGGGGGACATGAGCACGCCGCCCGGCGCTGCACCCGCCCATCGGGGGACAATGGCGGCAGAGTGCGCCCTGCCGGCCCGGCGGGGGCCCGGGCTGCCGTCACCGCGGCCGACGAGCGCCAGCGAGGAGGACGCGCGTGTCCGATACCGGACGCGGGATCCCACGGGGCTCGGTCTCGCGGACCGCACGACTGGCCTCCCTGCCGCTGGGCGCTGCGGGGCGCGCCACGATGGGGATCGGCAAGCGCCTGTCGGGCCGTCCCGCCGACGCGGTGACCGCTGAGTTGCAGCAGCGCACCGCCGAGCAGCTGTTCGCCGTCCTGGGCCAGCTCAAGGGCGGGGCCATGAAGCTGGGCCAGACGCTGTCGGTCTTCGAGGCCGCCGTGCCCGACGAGGTGGCCGCGCCGTACCGCGAGGCCCTGGTCAAGCTGCAGGAGGAGGCGCCGCCGATGCCGGCGCGCACCGTCCACTCGGTGCTCTCCCAGCAGCTCGGCGGGAAGTGGCGGGAGCGGTTCCGGCACTTCGACGACGCCCCGGCGGCGGCGGCCAGCATCGGGCAGGTGCACCGGGCGACCTGGCGGGACGGCCGGGACGTCGCGGTCAAGATCCAGTACCCGGGGGCGGCCACCGCCCTCATGGCCGACCTCAACCAGCTGTCCCGGTTCGCCCGCCTGTTCGCGGCGCTGTTCCCGGGCATGGACGTCAAGCCGCTCATCGCCGAGCTCAAGGCCCGCGTGGTGGAGGAGCTCGACTACGCGCTCGAGGCCGACGCGCAGCGGACCTTCGCCGCCGCCTACGTCGACGACCCGCAGATCGTCGTCCCCCGGGTGGTCGCCAGCGCGCCCAAGGTGATCGTCTCGGAGTGGCTGGAGGGGACGCCGCTGTCGAAGATCATCGCGTCGGGGACCCGGGAGCAGCGCGACCGGGCCGGCTACCTGATGTCGGTGCTGCACTTCTCCGGGCCCCAGCGCGCAGGCCTGCTGCACGCCGACCCGCACCCGGGCAACTTCCGGCTGGTCGGCGACGGCCGGCTGGGCGTCATCGACTTCGGCGCGACCGCCCGGCTGCCCGACGGGCACCCCGAGCCGATCGGCCGGCTGGTGCGCTGGGCCCTGGAGGGCCGGGCGGAGGACGTCCTGGCCGACCTGCGGGCCGAGGGCTTCGTCCGGCCCGGCATCGAGGTGGACGCCCAGGGCGTGCTCAAGTACCTGCGCCCGCTGCTCGAGCCCGTCGAGAGCTCGCACTTCCACTTCACCCGCAGCTGGATGCAGGAGCAGGCCGCCCGGATCGCCGATCCGCGCAGCGAGGCCAGCCGGCTGGGCCGGATGCTCAACCTCCCCCCGGCCTACCTGCTCATCCACCGGGTGACGATCGGGTCGATCGGCGTGCTCTGCCAGCTCGACGCGGCCGGTGACTTCCGGAGCGTCATCGAGGAGTGGCTGCCCGGCTTCTCCGGCTGACTCGGGTCACCGCCTGACTCGGGTCACCGCCTGACGGGGGGTGACCGCCCTGACCGGCCTCAGGGCTCCGGGTCCAGGCGCGCCTCGACGTCCCGCACCGAGCGCCGCAGGCAGTCCGGGCACAGCGCCGTGACGCGGGCGGTGGCCGCCGTCCGCTCCTCCTGCTGAGCCCCCGTGGGCCGCGGTGGGACCGCCAGCGACCAGCCCCTCGCGACGTCGGCCGCGGTGCCCCGTCGCCCGCACGCCGCACAGACGATGCCCTCGTCCTGCACGCGTGCAGCCTCCTCCTGACCGGGGCCGAGGGACAGGAGGAGGCCGGGTCCGGACGCACCGGGAGCGTCCGGACCCGGCCTCGGTGGCGCCGTCCGGAGGCTCGCCCCGAACGGAGCGAGGGGTGAGGACGGGCTCCTCTCTCAGTGGACGGCGGCGCTGGCCCGCGCGGCGCGGCGCGACGCGTACTCCGCGCGACGGGCCCAGCGGCGAGCCGCACGCACCCGGCGGGCGCGGGCGTCGGCGGCGGCCTGGTTGCGCAGCTCGCGCAACCGGTCGACGGCCAGGTCGTACTCGATGGCGTTCACGGCAGGTCCTCGGGTTTCTCGGGTCGAGCCCACGGGGCCGCGGGCCGGGATGTCGTTCGTCGGGTGGATGGGGTCGGGAGGTCCTCCCTCACGCGACGGCCACCTTGCGGGGCCGACCACGCGGGCGCTTGCGTGGGATGACCACGCCCCGCTCGAAGATCTCCCCGCCCCAGACGCCCCACGGCTCGCCGCGGTCCAGGGCGCCGGCCAGGCAGGCGTCACGGACCGGGCACTCGGCGCAGAGGGTCTTGGCCTGCTCCAGCTGGGCCGGGCTCTCCGCGAACCACAGGTCGGGGTCGTTCCGGCACGGCAACGGGCGCCGTACCGGTGCCGGCGCCGCGGGGGCGGCCGGCCGTCGGGGAAGGGAACCGCCGGTCCGGGGGAGCCCGGGTCGGCGGTGGGACGTCGGGCGGTCGATCGTCTGCTGCACTGCCGCTCCTCCTCGTACTCGTCGTCCACGGCCGGCGGGGGCCCGCCGACCGGAGGTCGGGGCCGGGTGCCGCGGACAAAGAGAGAGGCCGCGGTACCCGGGGTTCGGGTTCCGCGGCCTCGAGGAGGACCTGGCGAGCGCTAGCTCAGCGGTCTCCTCGAGGGGTGGATCCCGAGGGTGGTGCCGGTGTTCTGCTGGATGTGCTTCGGGCCGAAGGTGGCGCCGAGGGCATCGGGCGTGCGGGCGTCGTCGCCACGGCCGGTGGGCACGAGGTCGAAGGCGGGCACGATGCCGCAGCCGGAGGTGCCGAGGACGCGCGGGACGGCGGTCATGGGCAGGGTGCGCAGGCGCGCGGTCATCGGACGCTCAGCGGGAACGGCGACCGGACGCACGACGAGGCTCCCCGACCCGGAGACCCCGGCGGGGGCAGCGATCCACGTGGTGCTGATCATCGTGTCCCCTCCTCCCGGGGTCGGATCCCGGCCACTCGGCCGGTCTCAGGTCTGGTGCGGCTCGGGGCGGTGCCCCGAGCGCGAGATGGACAGTAGGGGGACCGCGTGAAGGGGGTCAACGCATTTAATCCCGCCGTGTCGGCGGCACCGCGGTCCCCCGTTGGCCGTCACGTCGGGTGAGAGCTCATGAACCGACGGTCGCCAGAACGTCCTCGCCGTACAACTCCAGCTTCCGCGCGCCGATGCCGGGCAGGGCCGCGAGCTCTCGGAGACTCGCGGGCCTGGCTTCGGCGATGGCCTGCAGCGTCGCGTCGGTGAACACCACGTAGGCGGGCACCGAGGCGGAGGCGGCCGCCTCGCTGCGCCAGGTGCGCAGCCGTTCGAACAGCTCGCCGGCCTCGCCGTCGAGCACGACCTTGGCCTTCTTCTGCTTCCGCACCGGCGCGGCGGAGGGGGTGGACTCGGGGACCAAACCGGTGAGGAAGCGGCTGCGCGGCCGGGCCCGGCGCCCGCCCGGGTTGCGGGCCAGGGACCACGACAGGGTCAGGTGTTCCCGGGCACGGGTGACGGCGACGTAGAGCAGCCGCCGCTCCTCCTCCACCGCCTCGGGCCGGCTCAGCGACTGGGAGATCGGCAGGACGCCGTCCACCAGTCCGACGACGAAGACGGCGTCCCACTCCAGGCCCTTCGCCGCGTGCATCGAGGCCAGCGTGACGCCCTGCACCGTGGGGGCGTGCTGGGCGTCGGCCCGGGCGGCCAGGTGGGCCACGAATCCGGCGAGGTCGATCGTCGGGTCCTCGGCGACCAGGTCGACGGCGAGGTCGACCAGCGCCGCGAGGGACTGCCAGCGGTCGCGGGCGGCCCCGCCGGGCGGCGGGCGGTGCTCGACCCAGCCGGTGGAGGCCAGCACGTCGCGGACGGTGGGCACCAGCGCGCCCGGCTCCGACCCGCCCGCCGCGGCGCCGCGCAGCAGGAGGACCGCCTCGCGCACCTCGGGCCGTTCGAAGAACCGCTCCCCACCGCGCAGCACGTACGGGACGCCGGCGTCGGTCAGCGCGTTCTCGTAGACCTCGGACTGGGCGTTGATCCGGAACAGCACCGCGATCTCGGCGGCCGGCATCCCGGCCTCGATCATGGCCCGGCAGGCCTGGGCGACCGCCGCGGCCTCGGCGGGCTCGTCGGGGTGCTCGAAGAACCGCGGGGCCGGGCCCTCGACGCGCTGGCCGAGCAGCCGCAGGCCGGGCAGCCCCTTGCGCCGGGGCGCCTGGCCGATGAGCTTGTTGGCCAGCGCCACCACCTGGGGTGTGGAGCGGTAGTCGCGCTCGAGCTTGACCACCTCGGCGTCGGGATAACGGTCGGCGAAGCCCAGCAGGTAGTCGGGGTCGGCGCCGGTGAACGAGTAGATGGTCTGGTTGGGGTCGCCGACGACGCAGACGTCGGCCCGCCCGCCGAGCCAGGCGTCGAGCAGCCGCTGCTGGAGCGGGTTGACGTCCTGGTACTCGTCGACGACGAAGGTCCGGTACTGCGCCCGCACCTCGCGGGCGACCTCCCGGTGCTGCTCGATCGCGAAGGCGGTGACCAGCAGCAGGTCCTCGAAGTCCAGGGCGCCGTCGCGCTGCTTGGCCGACTCGTAACTGGCGTACACCTGCGCGACGGCGGCCGGCTCGAACGGCGGCTCGCGGCCGGCGGCCTGCGCGCGGGCCGGGTAGTCCTCCGGCGTGGCCAGCGTGGTCTTGGCCCACTCGATCTCGCTGGCGAGGTCGCGCAGGCTGGTGCGGTCGGTGGACAGCCGGGACCGTGACGCGGCGGTGGCGACCAGCCGCAGCTTGTTCTCGACCAGCCCGGGCATGGGGCCGCCGAGCACGCGGGGGGCGAAGTAGCGCAGCTGCCGCATCGCCGCGGCGTGGAAGGTGCGGGCCTGCACCCCGCCCACGCCCAGCGCGGCCAGGCGGGTCCGCAGCTCCCCCGCGGCCCGGGCGGTGAAGGTCACCGCGAGCACCTGCTCGGGAGAGAAGGCACCTGTGTGCACGCCGTAGGCGATCCGGTGGGTGATGGTGCGGGTCTTGCCGGTGCCCGCACCGGCGAGGATGCACACCGGTCCGGACACCGCCTGCGCGGCGGCGCGCTGCTCGTCGTCCAGCTGCGCGAGCACCGCGTCGGCACCGCGGACGACGCCCGGTGCTCCGGCGCTCTGCGACATCAGGCCCCCCGTCTCCTCGTCGGCCGTCGACCATCCTCCCAGCCGCGGACGACAGGCGGGGGAAGCATCCCCAGGGGCGTTGCGTTGTCCCCAACAGAAGCCGCGGTCCCGCGGCGAGCCCGTACACCTGGAGGACCTGCTCGATGAGCGCTGCCACCGCCGCCGTGACGATGTACACCACCACGTGGTGCGGGTACTGCGTGCGACTCAAGAAGATGATGCAGCGCGAGGGCATCGAGTTCGCCGAGGTCGACATCGAGCGCGATGCGGCCGCGGCGGACCTCGTCATGCAGGCCAACGGAGGCAACCGCACGGTCCCGACGCTGGTCTTCCCCGACGGCAGCGCGCTGACCAACCCGAGCATCGACCAGGTCAAGGCCCAGCTGGTGCAGGCCGCCGGCGCCTGACGGGCGACGACGCACGGCCTGACGGCGAGTGATCCCGGCACCGCTGTGCGCGACCAGGCATGATCGGGCGCCAGGGACCGCATCCGCGGCCCCCGGAGACCCCGGCCGGCCGGCCGGGCCAGCCCCGCGCGGAGGCCCCCGTCGTGAGTTCGAGCGTCGAGCACGCAGCCTCCGCGGCCGCCTGCCCTGACGACGCGCTCGGGTCGGACGGGCCTGCGGTGATGGTCGTGCGCACCGGCCGTGGGTGGGCGGTGCTCTCCCCCGGCCGCGCCGAGGACGTCGGCGACCTGGTCGAGGGCATGTCGCTGGCCGACCTCGTCGCCGAGGAGGCCGGCGCGCTGGTCGAGCCGGGTCGCACCGCCCGCCGGGCCGCCCGTGGCGCGCCCGGGGAGGCCTCTCCGGACGCCGATCCGCGGGACGCCCGCCTGGCCGCCCTGGAGCGGACGGTGGCCCAGCTGGAGCACGCGCTCGCCGCCCGGGTCGCCACCGAGCGCGCGATCGGCGTGCTCGCCGAGCGGCACGGCACCACGCCCCGCGCGGCCTTCGACCAGCTCCGCGGCGCGGCCCGGTCGCAGGGCCGGCCGGTCGCCGAGCTGGCGCGCGAGGTGCTCGAGGAGCTGGAGAGCCGGTCCTGATCCGTCCGGAGCCGCTCACCCCGGCGGCGCTGGCCGACCGGCTCGCCGCGCTGCTGGCCGGGCTCGCTCCCGAACCGGCGGCGACCGCGCTGCGGGTGGCGGTCGACGGGCCCGACGTCGCCGGACCGGAGGACCTGGCCCGGTCGCTGGCCGAGCGGCTCCCGGCGCTGGGCCGCGCCGCCGTCGTCGTCCCGGCCGGGGGGTTCCTGCGGCCGGCGTCGCTGCGGCTGGAGCACGGGCGCACCGATCCCGACGCCCGCTACACCGACTGGCTCGACGCCGGCGCCCTCGCCCGCGAGGTCCTCGGCCCGGTGGGGTCCGGCGGGTCGGGCGAGTACCTGCCGGTGCTGTGGGACGTCGAACGCGACCGCGCCGCCCGCGCCCGCCCGGAGCCGATGCCGGCCGGCGGGGTGCTGCTGGTGCCCGGCCCGCTGCTGCAGGGGCTCGGGCTGGCCTTCGACGTCGTCGTCCACCTGCGCGTCACCCCGGCCGCCCGGCGGCGGCGCACGCCCGGTGGGCAGGCCTGGGAACTGCCGGCCTTCGACCGCTACGACGCCGAGGTGGACCCGGCGGCGCTGGCGGACGCGGTGGTCCTGGCCGACTCCCCCGACCACCCTGCCCTGGTGCTGCAGGGCCGGTTCGCCCAGCCGCCCGCGCTGCTGGGCTTCAGCCGAGCTCGCCGGCCACCCAGCGGTCGATGATGTGCCGGGCGATGGACACCGCCGGGGGCAGCATCCGCGGACCGGTGCCCGAGCGCAGCTCCTCCCGCGTGAACCAGTGGGCCTCGTCGATCTCGGTGGGGTCCAGCCGCAGTGTCGGGTCACCCTCGACGCGGGCGGTGAAGCCGAGCATGAGCGACTGGGGGAACGGCCAGGGCTGGCTGCCCACGTAGCGGATGTCCCGCACCCGCAGGCCCACCTCCTCGGCGACCTCCCGCGCGACCGCGCCCTCGGCGGACTCCCCCGGCTCGACGAACCCGGCGAGGATCGAGAAGCGCCCGGGCGGCCAGACCGCCTGCCGGCCGAGGACGCATCGGTCGCCGCCGTCGTGGACGAGCATGATCACGGCCGGGTCGGTGCGGGGGAACAGCTCCGCGCCGGTGTGCGGGTCGCGCTGCACCCAGCCGGCCCGCTCGATCGTCGTCGCGGCGCCCGAGAGCGGGCTGAACCGGTTGCGGTCGTGCCACTCGAGGATGCCGATGGCCTGGGCGAGCAGGCCGGCGTCGAGGTCGCCGAGGTCGGCGCCGACGTCGCGCAGGCCGGCCCAGGTGTCGACCGGCCGGCCGGAGACGGTCAGCCGCCGGTCGCCCCGCACCACGGCGTAGGGCACGCCGTCGGCCTCACCGAGGTACACCGCCCCGTCGGGCAGCTCGGGCCGTTCCTCCCAGACCAGCCGCGGGCCGCCCTCCGCCTCGGTGACCGGCACCGTCAGGCGCTCGTCGACGGTGAGCACCAGCACGGCGCGACCGCCGGTGGGGTCGGGCAGCGCGCGGGCCAGGTGGCCGCGGTCGTGCGCGGACCGGGACAGCACCGGGATCGGGCCGGGCGCCGACGGCGCGCTCTCGGGCCAGGAGATCCGCGCCGGGTCGTCGGCGGGCGGGTTGTCGGCCGGGGTGCTGCCGCCGGCCGGGACCGTCACGGGGCCACCTCGTCCACCGGCGCGGCGGAGGCCTGGACGTCGACCGGACCGAGCGCGCGCAGCTCGTCGGCCACCCGCGCGGCGTCGCCGACGACGACGGCGGTCAGCCCGATCGGCTGCAGATAGCGGCGGGCCGCCGCCTGCACCTGCTCCACCGTCACCTCGGCCAGCGCGCGCTGGTGCTCGGCGAGCCACCCGGGCGCCAGGCCAGCGCCGACCAGCGCGGACAGCGTGCTGGCCAGCCCGGCGTGCGTGGCCGTGGCCAGCGCCATGCTGCCGAGCACGTACCGGCGCGCGCCGTCGAGCTCCTCGGCGGTGACCGGCGTCAACGCCATCCGGCCCAGCTCGTACCAGGTCTCCAGGAGCGCCGGCGCGGTGACCTCGGTGGCGACGTCGGCCTCGACGAGGAACGAGGAGGCGGCGGCCAGGTGGTCGACCGAACTGCGCGGGCTGTAGCTGTACCCGCGCCGCTCGCGGATGTTCTCCACAAGCCGCGAGGAGAAGTAGCCGCCGTAGACCATGTTGGCCAGCCGGACCGCCGGCAGGTCGGGGTCGGTGCGGCTGGGCGCGGGGCCGCCGAGCCGGAGGTTGGACTGCACCGCCCCCGGCCGGTCGACGACCTCCAGGTGGCCGGGCGCCAGCTGCGGCGCCGGCGGGGCGGCCACCGCCGTCCCCTCCCCGGTCCAGCCGGCCAGCGCGGTGCCGACGGCGTCGACGGCGGCGGCCGGGTCCAGGTCTCCGACGAGGACCAGTGTGCTGCCGGCCGGCAGCACCCGGTCCCGGTGCAGCTTGCGCAGCGCCTGGCTGCGCACGGCGCCGACGAGGTCGACCGACGGCAGCTGCTCGGCGTACGGGTGCGTGCCGTAGCGCCGCGCGGCCAGCGCGGTGCGGGCGATGACCCCGGGCTGGGAGCGGGCGATGGCGATCCGCTCGGCGACGCGGGCGCGCTCGGCCTCCACCAGGTCGGCCGGGTAGGTGGCGCTGGTGAGCACCTCGGCGAGCACGCCGAGCACGGGGGCGAGGCCCTCGGCCAGCAGCGTCGTCGAGAACAGCAGCCGGTCGGGGTCGGTCGAGACCGACAGCTCGCCCCCGTGGGCCTGCACCTGCTGGGCGATGCCGGTCGCGTCGTGCGCGCTGGTGCCGAGCAGGACGGCGCCGGAGAGCACGGACGCCCGGGCGGTGTGCTGGGCGGCCGCGCGGGCGGTGGCCGCGGCGAAGGGCACCCGCAGCCGCAGCTCGACCAGCGGGACGCCGGGCCGCGGGACGACGACCAGCCGCAGTCCGCTGGGCAGGGCCGCCTCGGTGACGGCCAGCTCCGGCTGCGGGCGGGGCTCGCCCAGCGGCGGGATCAGGTCAGGGGCGGTCACCGTCGTCCTCCCGTGGCACGCAGTTCCAGCACCGCGGCGGTGCCGGGGTCCAGGCCCCGGGCTGCGGCCTGGACGAGATCCGGCGTGACTGCGGCCAGCCGGGCGGCGAGCTCGCCGGCCAGCTCGGCGCGGCCGTGGACCAGCTCGGCGGTGGCGAAGGCCAGGGTCCGGCCGAGCACCGAGTCCGCCTGGCGGAGCAGCTGGGCCTCGGTGCGGGCCTGGACGCGGGCCAGCTCCTCGGCTCCGACGCCGTCCTTGGCGATCCGGCCGACCTCGTCGTGGACGGCGGCGAGCACCTGCTCCGCGGTCACCGCCGCCGGGTGGTGCACCTGGGTGGTGAGCAGGGTGGCGTCCCGGACGTCGAACGGGTCGCCGAACAGTCCGACGTAGCTGCTCTGCGCGACGGCGAGCTGGTCGTCGTGCACCAGCCGGCGCTCCAGGCGGGAGGCGTCGCCCTCGCTGAGCAGCTCGGCCAGCAGCACGGTGCCGAGATAGGTGTCCAGGTCACCGACCGGGTCGGGCACCCGCCAGCCGATCGCGACGGCGGGGGCCGGGGCCAGCCGGTCCTCGACCACGCCGGTCCGGGCCGTCGCCGGCGAGGGCTCGCCGGTGGCCGGCGTCGGCGGCACCTCGCGCGCCTCGATCGGGCCGAACCAGCGGCGCACCAGGCGCTCGGTCTCCTCGACGTCGAGGTCCCCGCCCAGGCACAGGACCGCGTTGCCCGGCGCGTAGTAGCGGTGGAAGAAGTCGGCGGCGTCGTCGACCGTGGAGGACTCCAGGTCGACGAACGAGCCGTAGCCGTCGTGAGTGTTGGCGAAACTCTCGAAAGCGATCTGCGGCAGCTGCAGCCACGGGAACGCGCCGTAGGGCCGGTTGAGCACGTTGACCCGGATCTCCTCCTTCACCACGTCGATCTGGTTGCGGAGGTTCTCCTCGGTGATGGCCGGCGCCGCCATGCGGTCGGCCTCGAGGAAGAGCGCGCGCTCCAGCGCCTCGGCCGGCAGCGCCTCGTAGTAGTTCGTGTAGTCCTGGTGGGTCGAGCCGTTGAAGGTGCCCCCGGCGGCCTGCACCAGGCGGGCGTGCTCCATCTTGGGCACGTTGGCCGAGCCCTGGAACATGAGGTGCTCGAAGAGGTGGGCGAATCCGGTGCGGCCCTCGGGCTCGTTGCGCATCCCGACGTCGTAGGAGACGGTCACGGCGACCACCGGCACGCTGCGGTCGGGCGCGAGCACGACCCGCAGGCCGTTCTCCAGGCGGAAACGCTCCACCGGGTGCCGGAGGGTGAGGTCGGCCCCAGCTGCTGTCACGTCCCGACACTAACCGGGCCCGGGGACCTGCCGTCGTGCGGTCGACCCTCCGGCGTCGCGGCGGCGTCCCGGCGCCGCGCGACCGCCGGACCCGGTCGGGCCCGGCGATCGCCGCGGGGAGGGACGGCGGAGCGGGCGGCGTCAGTCGTCGCCGCCGCGGCCGCGGCCACGCCCGCGACCCGAGTCGTCACCGGGGCCGTCGTCGGAGCCGTGCCCACCGCCGACCCGGCCGGCGGAGTCGTCACCGGGGCCGTCGTCCGATCCGTGCCCGCCGCCGACCCGGCCGTCCGAGTCGTCGTACCCGCGCCCGGTCGTCGGCGCCGACGGCGCCGACGGCGCGGTGGTGGCCGGGGAGTCGTCGCCGCCGCGGCCGTCGTCGCGCGGTCCCTCGACGGAGAACTGCGGCGTCCCGTCCACGCAGGTGACCTTCACCTCGAGCTTCTGGGAGCCGTTCTCGAACTCCACCTCGCCGGGGCGCGGAGAGTCGTCCAGCCACCACCCGGGTGCCGGAGCGCCCGCGTAGGAGAGCGCGCCGCCGTCGCAGGTGGCGGTGACCGTGCCGGCGACGGTCACCTGCTCTCCCCCCGAGGAGGCCGGCGGCGCCGGCGCCGGGGCGCTCGACGACGGGTCGCTCGACGACGAACTGCTCGACGACGGGGCGGACGGCTGGCTCGAGGTGGCCGAGGCCGGCCGGGTGTCGGGTGCGGCGTCTGCGTCGACGACCGCGACGGAGAGCAGACCGAGGCCGACGGCTGCCGCCGCCGACGCGGTCCAGAGGACTCGGGGAGCGAGGGTTCGTGTCATGGCGCAGACGATGTCGCCGGCCTGGTCAAGGCCCCGCTAAGGGAACGTCAAGGGCCGGTGCGGATCCGTGCGCGGCGCCGGGAGGAGCGATCAGAGCACCTCGACGCCGTCGACGACCTGGTCGATCACGCCGTACAGCTCCGCGTGGGTGTTCGGGATGGACACGTAGAGCAGCGCCGGCGCCGGACGGCCGACGTCGACGAGCAGCAGGGCGGCCCGCTCTCCCGTCGCGTCGTAGCCCTCGACGTCCCACGACAGGTCGAACTCGAGCAGGTGCGCCCGGGCGCCGTCGACCGTGCGGGCCTCGTCGCGCAGCACCCGCCGCTCGTTGGGCCGCGGGTAGTAGTTGACCCGCACGCTGTCGGCGACCTGGGCGACGGTGCCCTGCAGGCTGTCCGGACCGGCGTACCCGAACCCGGACGCCAGCGGCCCCGAGGTGCACTGGGCGATGAAGGTCCCGCCGTCCGGCGTGAGGTCCTGCGTGGTGAAGAACTGCCCGGCGACCGAGGTCGTCTCGAAGACCGTGCCGAGGCTGTACTCGTACCAGCCCTCGAGGTGCGGGTAGGCGATGCCGGCCTGCTCGTCGACGATCCGGACGGTGCCCGGCGGGAAGGTCGGCCCGGGCGGCGTCGTGGCACCGGGGCCCGCGGCCCCGGCGGCGTCCTCCAGCGGAGCCGAGGGGCGGCCGACCAGCAGCGCGATGACGACGACCAGCACGAGGCCGAGGACCGACAGGCCGACCACCCACGCGGTGCGCCGCCCGGACGGGGACGGCGCGGAGGGCTCCGGCGCGGTCTCCGGCGCGGCGGGAACGGCGGGCGACGCCGGGGGCGCCTGCACCCGCACACCGGGGCCGACCGGTGTGGTGACGTCGGACCACGTCGCGCCGTCCCACCAGCGCACCATGCCGGGGGTGCCGTCCGGGTCGGGGTACCAGCCCGGCGGTGCGCCTCCCGTCTCTCCTGCTGCCGTCACGCCTGCACCCTAGGACGGCGAGGCCGCCGGCCCGGTCAGCGCCGGGCGGGGAACGGCACGGCGGCCAGCTCCCGCCACAGGTGCGCCGCCGCCTCCGCGCCGCGGTACAGCATCGGCAGGAGCACCCGCTCGTTCGGCGAGTGGATGCGGTCGGTGGGCAGCCCGGCGCCGAGGAACAGCAGCGGCGCCCCGAGGGCGTCGACCAGGTCCGCTTCCGGTCCGCTGCCGCCCTCGCGGGTGAAGAGGACGTCGCCGGGATCCCGGTCGAAGGCGCGCCCTATCGCGGCGATCAGGGTCGCCATCGCCGGGGAGTCGAGGTCGCTGGCGCACGGCGAGACACCGCCGGCCGGGACGTGCAAGTCGGCCTCGATGCCCTCGGGGGTGTGGGCCGCGACCCAGGCGCGGACCTGGTCGCCCAGGTCGGCCGGGTGCTGGTCGGCGACCAGCCGGAAGGTGATCTTCGCGTGCGCCTCGGCCGGGATGATCGTCTTGTGGCCGGGGCCGGTGTAGCCGCCCCACATGCCGTTGACCTCGGCGGTGGGCCGGGCACCGATCCGCTCCAGCGTGCTGAACCCGGCCTCGCCGGCGGCCACGCGGGACGCCGCGGGCCCGGCCAGCCAGGCCTGCTCGTCGAACGGCACCCGGGCCATCAGCTCCCGCTCGCGGTCGGTGAGCGGCCGCACCTTCTCGTAGAAGCCGGGCAGGGTCACCCGGCCCTGGTCGTCGTGCAGGCCGGCGATCAGCGTCGCCATCGCGTGCAGCGGGTTGGGGACGCCACCCCCGAAGGAGCCCGAGTGCAGGTCGACGGCGGGTCCGCGCAGCGTGATCTCGGCGTCGGCCAGCCCGCGCATCGCGACCACCGCGCTCGGCACGTCCGGCGCCGCCATCCCGGTGTCACTGACGACGACGACGTCGCAGGCCAGCCGGTCGGCCTGCGCGCGCAGCAGGTCGGCGAAGTGCGGGGAGCCGGACTCCTCCTCGCCCTCGATCAGCAGCTTGACGGTGACCGCCGGGGTGTCCCGGCCGGTCGCGGCGAGGTGGGCGCGGATGCCGAGGAGGTGGAAGGCGACGTTGCCCTTGTCGTCGATCGCGCCACGCGCGTGCAGCTCGGGACCGTCGGGGCCCTCGACCCGCGTGGGCTCGAACGGCGGGTGCTGCCACAGCTCCAGGGGGTCGACCGGCTGGACGTCGTGGTGCCCGTAGACCAGGGCCACCGGAGCGCCCGGTTCCGCCGCGGGCCACTCCGCGAAGACCGCGGGTGCCCCGGGGGTCGGCCAGACCTCGACGGCCGGGAACCCGGTGCGGCGCAGCGCGCCGGCCAGCCACTCGGCGCTGGCCGCGACGTCAGCGGCGTGCACCGGGTCGGCGGAGATGGAGGGGATGCGCAGCCAGGCGTCGAGGTCGGCGTGCAGGTCGTCGAGGTGCGCGGTGACGAAGTCGCGTTCGGGGCTGCTCACGGGCGCCGACGCTAGCGCCGGGCGCGGTGGCACCCGTGCGCGGCTACCGTCGCGGTCATGGCGGGACAGCTGCTGCGGGTGGACGTCGGCGACCTCACCTTCGACGTCCGGGCCGACGGGCCCGACGACGGCCGGCCGGTGCTGCTGCTGCACGGGTTCCCCGAGACGTCGCTGTCGTGGGCGGCGGTCACCCCACGGCTGACCGAGGCGGGGCTGCGCACCTACGCCGTCGACCAGCTCGGCTACTCGCCGGGCGCACGGCCGGCCGAGGTCGGCGCCTACGCGCTGCCGAACCTGGCCCAGGTGACCGCGGACCTCATGACCGCGATGGACGTGCCCCGCGCCGACCTCGTCGGGCACGACTGGGGCGCCAACGTCGCCTGGGCGCTCGCCGCCTGGCACCCCGACCGGGTGCGCTCGCTCACCGCGGTCTCCGTGCCGCACCCGACGGCGTTCACCGCGGCCTGGCGCTCGGACCCCGAGCAGCAGGAGCGGTCGGCCTACATCCGGCTGTTCTGGCAGGAGGACAAGGCCGAGGAGGTGCTGCTGGCCGACGGCGCCCGGCGGCTGCGGCGCATGTTCGGCGGCGACGTCCCGGCCGAGGCGGTCGACGAGTACGTGGCGGTGCTGTCGGCGCCGGGCGCCCTCACCGCGGCGCTGAACTGGTACCGCGCGATGAGCTCGGGCGCCCCGGTGGAGCACGTGGCGGTGCCGACGACCTTCGTGTGGAGCGACGCCGACGTCGCGGTCGGCCGGACGGCCGCCGACGGGTGCGCCGGCTGCGTCACCGGCGACTACCGGTTCGTCGAGCTCCCCGAGGTGAGCCACTGGATCCCCGAGCAGGCGCCCGACGCGCTGGCCGCCGCGATCCTCGACCGGGTCGCCTCGAGCTGAGGCTCAGCGGCTGGTTCCGGTGACCAGCCCGAGCAGGCCGGCCTCGTCGAGCAGGTCGACCGGGCGGACGGTGACCCCGGCCGCGACGTGGTGGAAGCCGGCGCTGACCCGCTCCACCGGGACGCCGGTCAGCCGCGCCCAGCCCAGCCGGTAGGCCGCCAGCTGCACCCCCGCCGCGGCCAGCTCCGCGCCCGACGGCGGCGGGCCGGTCTTCCAGTCGACGACCTCGAAGCCGCCGTCGGCGTCGGCGAACACCGCGTCGATCCGGCCGCGCAGGGTCAGCGGGCCCAGCGGCGTCTCGAACGGCACCTCGACCTCGACCGGCTGCCGGTCGGCCCACTCGCTGGCGAGGAACGCCTCCTGCAGCTCGGCCAGCGCGCTGTCGGGGGCGGCGAACTCGTCGCCGGAGCCGGGCAGGTCGTCGAGGTCGACCAGCCGGGCGGCGCCGAACCGCTCCTCCAGCCAGGTGTGGAAGGCGGTGCCGCGGCGGGCCTGGGGGGCCGGTGCCGCAGGCATCGGGCGGCGCAGCCGGCGGGCCAGCTCGGCCGGGTCGCGGCGGAGGGTGACCAGAGCCGACACCGACAGGTGCGAGGGCAGCGGGACGTCGACCGTCGGGCGGGCCGCAGCCGCCCGCTCGCGCAGCAGCAGGTCGGCGTCGCGCACCCACTGGTCGACCAGCGGGTCGGGCTCACCGAGCCGCAGGTCGGGGTCGAGGGGGTGCGGAGCGGCACCCGCGACCAGCTCGGCCGCCGCGGTCAGGGCACGGCGGCGTCCGGACGAGAGCGGGTCGGCCGGCCACACGCCGACCGGCCACTCGGCGAGCGCCGGGTTCTCCGCACCCTCCTCCGGGGCCGGCGCCCACTGGACGACCGTGCCGGCCCCGGCCTCGCAGGCCTCGCGGACGGTGTGCAGCAGGGACGACGGCCCGCACGGGTTCACCCCGTCGCGCCACCAGCTCCCCGAGCAGAGCAGCAGGTGCCGGGCGCGGGTGACGGCGACGTAGCCGAGCCGGATCTCCTCGCCGGTGCCGAAGGCCTTCCAGTCCTCGACGTACTGCTCGAGGGCCTCCTTGACCACCGCCTGGTCGCCCGAGCCGGGCACCGGCAGCCGGAGCCGGGGCAGTTCCTCGCGGTCGACGGTGCGCAGGTCGGCCGGGACGGCGCCGGGGTCCTTGATCCAGGAGTCGCTCGCGCCGGGCTTGGCCGGGAACTGGTCGACGGTCATGCCCGGGACGGCGACGACGTCCCACTCCAGGCCCTTGGCCGAGTGCCCGGTGAGCAGCTGGACCGCCTCGGGGTTGACGGTGACCTCCCCGGGTTCCAGACCGCGCTCCCGCTCCTCCGCGTCGCGCAGGTAGCCGAGGAAGGCCGGCAGCGAGGGCAGCTCGGCGAGCTCGGTGAACTGCGCGGCGACGGTGTGCAGCGCATCGAGGTGCGCGCGGGCGCCGGCCGGGCTGACCTCGGGCGCGCTGGCCAGCTCCGTCTCCAGGCCGAGGGTGCGGGCGACCTCGTCGACCAGGTCGGGCAGCGGCTCCCCCAGCCGGCCGCGCAGGTGGGCCAGCTCCGCCCCCAGCCGCCGCAGCCGCCGGTACCCCTCGGCCGAGTAGGCGTCGGCGTCCCCGAGGTCGTCGAGCGCCTCGACGATGCTGCCCCGCTCCTGCGGCGCCTCGGCCGCGCCCCCCTCGCTCTCGCGGGCGGGGCGGCGGGAGTGCACGAGCGTGCGGGCGCGGGCCTCCAGGGCGGCGAGGTCACGGGGGCCGATCCGCCAGCGGGCGCCGGTCACGAGCCGGCCGAGCGCGTCGCCGGCGGTCGGGTCGACGAGCACGGTGAGGGTGGCGACGACGTCGGAGACCTCGGGCACCTCGAGCAGCCCGCCGAGGCCGACGACCTCGACCGGCAGGTCGCGCGCCCGCAGCGCGGCGGCGATCCCGGGGAGCTGCTTGCGGGTGCGGGCCAGCACCGCGACGGTCGGCGGACGGCCGTCGGGGCGGCGGCCGACCACCGGGTCGGTGCCGTGCCAGCAGGCGGCCAGCCGGTCGGCGAGCGCGGCGGTCTCCTCGGCGACGGTGCCGTAGAGGCCCACGCCGACCGACCCCCGCGCGGCCGTGGGTGACGGTGCGAGGTCCGGCAGCGGCACGTCCGGCGGGGGCAGCATCGCCGAGACGGCGTTCGCGACGGCCAGCACCGACTCGTCGTTGCGCCAGCTGGTGGCCAGCGTGAGCCGCTCGGCACGGCGGTCGCGGACCCCCGGGAAGGTGCGGGTGAACCGCTCGATGGTGCCGGCGGACGCGCCGCGCCAGCCGTAGATGGACTGGCGGGGGTCGCCGACGGCGAGCACCGGGTGACCGGTCTCCCCACCGAACAGCGCCTCGAGCATGCGCAGCTGGCCGACGCTGGTGTCCTGGTACTCGTCGAGCAGGACCACCTGCCAGCGGGCCCGCTCGCGGCGGCCCACCTCGGCCGAGCTGACCGCGATCCGCGCGGCGTGGGCCACCTGGTCGGCGTAGTCGATCGCCCCGGCGGCGCGCTTGCGGGCCTCGAAGGCCTCGACCAGCGGCAGCAGCGCCACCCGTGCCCGCTGCCGGGCGAGCACGTCCAGCACGTCCTTGTAGGGGCCCTTCTTGCGCGGCGCGTCCGGGTAGCCGGCGACCTGCGCCTCGAGCCGGGCGGTCCAGGCACGCAGCGCGGCCGGTGTGACGTCGTGCTCGCCCATCTCCGCGGCGAGGGCGAGCACGTCCTCGACCGTGGTGAGCAGCGAGAGCGGGACGTCCTCCATGTCGCCGGTGTAGGCGGCCACCACCTGGGCCGCCTGGCCCCAGCACATCGCCGGGCCGAGCACCCCGGCGCCGGGCTCGACGCCGATCCGCAGGCCGTGCTCGGCCACCAGCGCGGCTGCGTAGCCGTGGTAGGTGGCGACCGTGGGCTGCGCGACCTCCAGCCGCGCGCGCAGCTCCTGGTCGGTGTCGCGGTGCCGGGCCAGCGCGCCGAGCCGCAGCTGGACGCGCTCGTTGAGCTCGCTGGCCGCCTTGCGGGTGAAGGTCAGGCCGAGGACGGCCTCGGGCTCCACGACCCGGTTGGCGATCAGCCAGGCGACCCGGGCCGCCATCGTCTCCGTCTTGCCCGAGCCCGCGCCGGCGACCACCACCAGCGGCCGGTCGGCGGGGGCGGCGACCACCCGGGCCTGCTCCTCCGACGGTGCGTAGGACAGCCCGCACCGGAGGGCCACCTCGGCCGGCGTCAGCAGCCGCCGGGGGGCCGGCTCGGACGCGGTCTCCTCGCCGAAGAGGTCGTCGAAGGACAGCTGCTCGGCGGTCACGCGGTCACCTGGCGGCCGCGCTCGTGCATCGGGCAGCTGCGGCGGGCCGGGCAGCGCTGGCAGTGCGGGCCGGTGCGCACCTCGAACGCGCCGCCGCCCATCCCCTCCGCCACCGCGGTGATCAACTCCCCGGCCACCGTCTGCTCCAGCGGCACGTCGGCCGGCAGCGGCTCCTGGTGCTGCTCCTTGGCCTTGGCGCCGCTGCCGACCTGCAGCAGGGCGGCGCCACCGGGGACGGTGCCGTGGGCGGCGAAGCCGCCGGCGGAGACGGCGACCTGGTAGGCGGCCAGCTGCCCGTGCTCCTCGACGTTGCGGGCCACCGTCCTGCCGGTCTTGAGGTCGACGACGACCAGCCGGCCCTCGGCGTCGCGCTCCAGCCGGTCGACCTGGCCGCGCAGTCGCGCGCGGCCGACGACGACGTCGAAGTCCTCCTCCGCCGCCACCAGCTCCCGCCGGTTGGCCCCGTGCCAGTGGAGGAACCGCTCGAGCATCTGCTGGGCCGTGGCGCGCTGGCGCTGGTCGGACCAGCCCGGACCGAGGTCGAGCCGGTCGAGCTCGACCGCCAGCTCGTCGGGTGCCTCGGCCGGGGGCAGCCCCTCGGCGACCCGCTGGGCCACGGCGTGCACCGCCGAGCCGACGGTGCGGGTGGCGTCCGGGGAGGCCTCCGCGCCGACCGCCCCGAGCACCCAGCGCAGGGGGCAGCGCTGGAAGGTCTCGATCGCCGAGGGCCGCACCCGGACCGTCGCCTCGGCGGGCACGAGCGGGGCGTCGTCGGAGAGGGGGGCCAGGCCCCACCAGTGCCGGGACGCCGCGCCGGGCACGCCCTCGTCGGCCAGCCGGCGGAGCACCGCCGCGGCGGCGGACCGGCGGGCGGCCGGGGTGTGCGGGTCGGTCACCGCCCGCCGCAGCTCGGCCACGAGGGCGGGCAGGGTCAGCGAGCGGGGCAGCTCGGTGAGCGGGCGGCCGTCCTCCGGCGGCGGGACGACCAGGTCGAGGAAGCGGGAGGCGGTGGCGCCGGCCTCCGCGCCGTCGAGGGCGCCCTGCACGGCGGTGACCACCAGCCGGCTCCGGGCCCGGGTGCAGGCCACGTAGAACAGCCGCCGCTCCTCGGCCAGCGCGAGCGTGCGCCGGTCCACCGCGGCCCCGTCGATGCCGGCCGCGCGCTCCACCAGTGCCTCGGTGCCGAGGAGGGACCCACGATCCCGGAGGTCGGGCCACACCCCCTCCTGCACGCCGGCCACGCAGACGACGTCCCACTCCAGGCCCTTGGACGCGTGGGCGGTGAGCAGCCGGACGGTCTCGTCGGTGGCCGCCCGCGCGGCGCCGGTGTCACCGGGCAGCTCCTGTGCCGACAGGTGCGCGACGAAGGCCCGGACGTCGGCCGAGGGCAGCCGGTCGACGAAGCCGGCGGCGGCGTCGAACAGCGCGACGACGGCGTCCAGGTCGCGGTCGGCGACGGCGCCGGAGGGGCCACCGCCGGCACTGGCCCGCGCCCACCGGCCGGCCAGCCCGCTGCGCTGCCACATCGCCCACAGCACGTCCTCGGCGGTGCCGTCGGAGGTCAGCGCCACCCGGCCGGCGGCCAGCACGCCGGCGACCCGGAGGGCCGGGCGGGCCACGTGCTCGTCCAGCGTGTCGAGCAGCAGCTCGTCGGTCAGCGCGACCGCCAGCGGGGTGCCGCGCTCGGCGGCGTCCACGCCCTGCTCGGCCAGCGCGATGCGGACCGCGCGGCGCAGCCGGCGCAGGTCGAGCACCGTGGCGCCGCCCAGCGGGGAGGCCAGCAGCGCCTCGGCCGCAGGCTCGTCGAGCCCCGCGGGCTCCCCGTCGTCGCCGGGGAGCAGCGCGGCGAGGGCGCCCAGGAACGGGGCGACGGCCGGCTGCGCGGCCAGCGGCAGGTCGTCAGCGGAGATCGCCGCGGGGACCCCGGCCGAGGTCAGCGCACGGCGCAGCGGCCCCAGCGCGGCCGCCGTCCGGACGACGACGGCCATCCGCGACCACGGCACCCGGTCGAGCAGGTGGGCGCGGCGCAGCACGTCGGCGAGGTAGGCGGCCTCGACGGCGGCCGCCCCGAAGACGTGCACCTCCGCGGCGCCGTCGTCGGTGCCCTCGACCGGGCGCAGCCCGCGGTGCTCCCAGGGCCCGGGCAGCCCCTCGGCCACCTTCCGGCTGATCCGCAGCAGCTCCGCGCCGGAGCGCCGGCACACGCCGAGGGAGAGCCGGTCGGCACGGCGGCCGTCGGCGTGCCGGAACCGCTCGGGGAACTCGACGATGCCGCGCGGCTCGGCTCCGCGGAAGGCGTAGATGGCCTGGTCGGGGTCGCCGACGGCGACGAGGTCCCCGCCGCCGCCGGCGAGCAGCTCGAGCAGCTCCACCTGGGCGGGGTCGGTGTCCTGGTACTCGTCGACGAACAGCCAGCGGGCCCGCTCGCGCTCCTGGCGCAGCAGCTCGGGGTCACCGGCCAGCTCGGCGATGGCCTCGCGGACCAGCTCGGCCGGGTCGTACCCGGAGGCGTCACCGCGGCCGGCGGTGGCGAACGCCGTCACGGCCTCGTACTGCTCCTGGAAGGCCGCCGCGTGCACCCAGGCCTCGTGCCCCAGCTCCCGGCCCCACGCGGCCATCTGGTCGGCGTCCACGCCGCGCTCGGTGGCGCGCAGCAGCAGCTCGCGCAGCTCCGTGCGGAAGCCGGCGGTGGCCAGCGCCGGGCCGAGGGACGGCGGCCAGCGGACCGCACCCTCCTCCTCGACGTCGCCGCGCAGCAGCGAGGCGACGACGGCGTCCTGCTCGGCGGCGGTCAGCAGCCGGGGCGGCGGCTCACCGCGCAGCAGGGCGGCCCGGCGCAGCACGCCGTACGCGTACGAGTGGAAGGTGCGGGCCAGCGGCTCGCGGATGGTGCGGGCCACGCGGGCCGTGATGCGGGTGCGCAGCTCGGCCGCGGCCTTCCGGCTGAAGGTGAGCACGAGGATCTGCTCGGGGTCGACGCCGCGGTCGATGCGCGCGGCGACCGCCTCGACGATCGTCGTCGTCTTTCCGGTGCCGGGGCCGGCCAGCACCAGCAGCGGCCCGCCGGCGTGGTCGACGACGGCCTGCTGCGTGGGGTCCAGCCGGGGTGGCGCCAGGGGTGCCGGGTCGGTCTGCACGAGCCGGTAGACCGGCGCACCGTCCGCCCCCCGCAGTGCCGCCACCCCTCGATGACACCACGGGTGACCGACAGGCTCGGAACAGGTGGGGCGCGTGTGGTGGAAATCAGGGCCAGCCGACGGCGGCCAGGTCGACCCGGCCGTCGCGCACCGGGACGCCCTCGGTGGCCAGCAGCTCGAGCTGGCGGACGCGCACGGGCTCGGCGACCGAGCCGTCGGCGCGCACGACGCGGTACCAGGGGACCGCTCCCCCGCCCTGCGACAGCGCCCGCGCCACCCGGCGGGGCCCGACGCCGACCAGCCGGCCGATGGCGCCGTACGTGCTCACCCGGCCGGGCGGGATGCGCTCGACGGCGTCGAACACCGCCTCGTCGACGTCCTCCGGATGCGCGGAGGCGCCCGGGGACGACTGTCCTCCGGGCGCCTCCGGCGAGGTCACAGCTGGTAGTCGCTGTTCGCGGTCCACCACGTGTAGAGGGCGCCGAGGTCGGCCTGGGTCGTTCCCGGGGCGCTGACCAGACCCTCGACGAGCGCGTTGTCGTCGGTCCAGAGGATGTTGACCGCCCCCTCCTCCGTATCGATCCAGCAGGCGGCGAGGCCGGCGTTGGACGAGGTGGTCCAGGCCTGGATCCCGGGCCCGGTGCTGCAGTCCTGCCCCTCGGGGAGCTCGGCGAGGCCGAGGGGGGTGACGTCGGTGAAGAACACCGTCTCCATCGCCTGCTGGTCCGGGTACAGCCAGAACCCGCCGGCGGCGGGGCCCGGCTGGGTGGCACTCGGGCCGCACACCGCGTGCGCGGTGGCGCCGTCGGAGCCGGGGTCGTCCTCGGCGCAGCCGGTCATCTCCGTCGGCAGGATCGCGAGCAGGTCACCGCCGGGCGCCGGGGCGTTCGACGGGGCGGAGCTGCTCGTCGACGAGCTGGACGAGCTGGACGACGACGAGCTGAACGACGAGCTCGCGGAGGTGGAGCTGCTCGCGGCGGTGTCGGTGTCGTCGTCGCCGCCCAGGGTGAAGAAGAGGATGGCGGCGACCGCGATGGCGGCGACCAGGGCGGCGGCGACCCCGATGACCAGACCCCGCTTGCCCTTGCCCGGCTGCTGGCCCGGCTGGCCGTACTGACCCGGCTGGCCGTAGGCGCCCGGCTGGCCGTACTGCTCCGGCTGCCCGTAGGGACCGGGCTGCCCCGGCTGGCCGTACGGGCCCGGCTGGCCGTAGGGGCCCGGCTGGCCGTACGGGCCCGGCTGGCCGTAGGGGCCGGGCTGCTGCCCCGGCTGGCCGTACGGACCGGGCTGCGGGCCCGGCTGGCCGCCCTGTGGCTGTCCCCAGCCGCCCTGCCCCGGCTGGCCGCCCTGTGGCTGTCCCCAGCCGCCCTGCCCGGGTGGCTGCCCCGGCCCGCCGGGGCCGTAGGGATCCTGGCCCGAAGGGGGCTGACTCATCGATGACACCTCTCCTGCTGGGAAACGAGCGCACGCAGACTAGAGCGCCCGGTGCCCGTCCAGCGGGAAACCGCGGGTGCCGGGCGCGGCTCAGCCCCGGCGGCCGAGGCGGGCCAGCAGCCGGCTCTGCGGCGAGGCGGTGGGCGGCACGTCCAGCGGCGGGGCGAACAGCCCCGGCACGCCGTCGGCCGGCAGCCGCCCGGCGACGACCAGGCCCGCGGTGACCAGCACGGGGTCCAGGTCGGCGTCCCCGCCCGTGGCGCGGGCGAGATCCCAGGAGTGCACGGTCAGGTCGGCGGTCAGCTCCTCGATGTAGACGGCCGCGGACGTCGGCCCGCGGGACAGGTGCACCGTGTGCAGCAGGGCGCGGTCCGCGGCGAACGCGGTGAGCGCGGCGTCGGCGGCGGTCTCCCAGCCGGCCAGCGGATCGTCCCCGAGCAGGTCCTGGGTCGCGTCCGGGAACCGGCCGTCGATCAGGTCGTGCGGCTCGCCGGCCAGCAGCGGCGGCACCCAGAGCGCCTCGTCGACCAGGTGGGCCACGAGGTCGGCGACGGTCCACCCCGGCAGGGCCGGGTCCTCCCACTGATCGGGCTTGACCGCGTCGACCCGGTCGGTGAACGAGGCCTGCGCCCGCTGGTAGAGCTCGAGCAGTTCTGCAGCCGAGAAGTCGGACACGCAGTCAGTAGACAGCGCGAGGGCCCGGGCCGCCCCAGCGGGGGGACGACCCGGGCCCTGCGAGGTGGTGCAACGGCCCGCTGCGGGGTCCCGCCGCGGAGCTCGCGAGCAGCGGGGTCCTCGCTCAGTAGGTGGGCAGCGCCTTGTCGATCCGCGTGGCCCACGCCGTCACGCCGCCCTGGACGTGGACGGCGTCGGAGAAGCCGGCGTTCTTGATCGCGGCGAGCACCTCGGCGGAGCGGACGCCGGTCTTGCAGTGCAGCACGATCGGCTTGTCCTGGGGCAGCTGCGACAGCGCCCGGCCGGAGAGGATCTCGTCCTTGGGGATGAGCGTCGCGCCCGGGATCGAGACGATCTCGTACTCGTTCGGCTCACGGACGTCGATCAGCTCGAAGTCCTTGCCGGCATCCATCATGTCCTTGAGCTCGTCGACGGTGATCGTCGAGCCGGCGGCGGCCTCCTGGGCCTCGACCGACACGACGCCGCAGAAGGTCTCGTAGTCGATGAGCCCGGTGATCGGCTCGGCCTCCGGGTCCTTGCGCACCTTGATGGTGCGGAAGGTCATCTCCAGGGCGTCGTAGACCATGAGCCGGCCGAGCAGCGTCTCGCCGATGCCGGTGAGCAGCTTGACCGCCTCGGTGGCCTGGATGGCGCCGATCGTCGCGCAGAGCACGCCGAGCACGCCGCCCTCGGCGCAGCTGGGCACCATGCCGGGCGGCGGGGGCACCGGGTAGAGGTCGCGGTAGTTGGGGCCGTGCTCGTTCCAGAAGACCGAGACCTGGCCGTCGAAGCGGTAGATCGAGCCCCACACGTAGGGCTTGTTGAGCAGCACGCACGCGTCGTTGACCAGGTAGCGCGTGGCGAAGTTGTCGGTGCCGTCGACGATGAGGTCGTACTGGCTGAAGATCTCCATCACGTTGTCGCTGTCCAGCCGCGTCTCGTGCAGCCGGACGTCGACCAGCGGGTTGATCTCCTTGATCGAGTCCCGCGCGCTCTCGGCCTTGGACCGGCCGACGTCGGACTGTCCGTGGATGATCTGGCGCTGCAGGTTGGACTCGTCGACGGTGTCGAACTCGACGATGCCCAGCGTGCCGACACCGGCCGCGGCCAGGTACATGAGCACGGGCGAGCCGAGACCGCCGGCACCGACGGCCAGCACCTTGGCGTTCTTCAGCCGCTTCTGCCCGTCCATCCCGACGTCCGGGATGATCAGGTGCCGGCTGTACCGGCGGACCTCGTCGATCGAGAGCTCGTCGGCAGGCTCCACCAGGGGTGGCAGGGACACAGGTTGCTCCTCAGTTCCTCGACAGCGACCCGCGTGGGGTCGACGTTCGACGGAGCAACACCCTGACACGCGCCCCTGATTCCCGAGCCGGGCGGTCCTCCTCGGGCATCGGTGTGCGCTGACGCGCAGTTCCGTCGCCAGGAACTGCGCCCCAGCGCACACCGTCGGCCCGCGTCAGGGATACGGCCAGGCGTTCTTGGCGCAGCCGTCGAGGCCGAGGGTCTGCTGCTGCATGACCGGCGCGAGCTGGCCGATCCCGGGGCAGCTGCGGTGCCCGTTGCCGAGCGCGTGCCCGACCTCGTGGTTGACCACGTACTGGCGGTAGGTCGGGACGTCGCCCTGGTAGTCGGGGACGGCGGTCTCCCAGCGGGCCAGGTTGATGACCGCGCGGTCGCCGTAGCGGCAGGAGGTGTAGCCGCCGGTGCCGACCCCGGGGCAGTAGGTCTCCATGTTCAGCGGGCTGATCAGGGTGACCTTGAACTCGTAGGTGCCCGCCGCGGCCTCGTCGACGCCGACCCGCTGGAACGACATCCGTCCGCCGTTGCCCCACGACCGGGGATCGCCGAGCGTGGCCTCGACAGCGCCGGCGAAGGCGGCGGCGTCCACGCCGATGCCGTCCTCCACCTCGACCACGAAGCGGTGCAGGGGGCCGCTGCCGTACACGGCGGAGTTGCCCGGCACGACGCTCACGGTGCCCGCCCCCTGCTGCACGAAGGTCGGCGACCCCTGCGGCGGCGGACCGGTCTCGGTGGGTGCGGCGTCGATCTCGGCCGACGCCGGGGACTCCGCCGCGGCGGGCGGGGTGCTCGCCGGGGTGGTCGGGGGCGCGGACGAGGCGGCGGTGCCCGTCGTCGTCGTGGGGGTCGTCGGGTCGAGGCCGACGACCAGGTCGACCAGGGTGAGCACGGTGGCCAGGGTCAACAGCGGGATGGCGTAGGCCCGCCATCCCCACCGGGTGAGGAACCGGCGCAGCCGGCCGCGCGGCCGGCTGCGGAGCGCCGGCGCGGCCGGCGGACGGCGGACCCCCGGCTCCCGGGTGGCGACGGCGCCGCGCGCCG
>NZ_JALPKP010000023.1:0-84729 GCF_051383635.1 Geodermatophilus sp. CPCC 205506
GTTGAAGTAGCCGGCCACGGCGATCGCCTCGGCGGCGGCCTCGAGGTCGGCGTCGTCGAAGACGACGACCGGGGCCTTGCCGCCGAGCTCGAGGTGCACCCGCTTGACGTCGTGCGCGGCCGCCTCCGCGACCTGCATGCCGGCCCGTACCGAGCCGGTGATCGACACCATCTGCGGCGTGCGGTGCTCCACCAGCGCCCGCCCGGTGTCCCGGTCCCCGCAGACCACGTTGAGCACGCCGGCCGGGAGGAACTCGGCGGCCAGCTCGGCCATCCGCAGGGTGGTGGCCGGGGTGGTGTCCGACGGCTTGAGGACGACGGTGTTCCCGGCCGCGACCGCGGGCGCGAACTTCCAGACGGCCATCATCATCGGGTAGTTCCACGGCGTCACCTGGCCGATCACCCCGACCGGCTCGCGGCGGATCCACGACGTGTGGCCGGCCATGTACTCCGCGGCCGCCCGGCCCTCGAGGTTGCGGGCCGCGCCGGCGAAGAACCGGATCTGGTCGACCATCGGCGGGATCTCCTCGGTCGCCGTCAGGCCGAGCGGCTTGCCGGTGTTCCGGCTCTCCAGCGCCACCAGCTCGTCGGCGTGCGCCTCGATCGCGTCGGCGAGCCGGAACAGCGCCAGCGAGCGCTCCGACGGCGTCGCGTCGCGCCAGCCGTTGAAGGCGCCGGCCGCGGCGGCGTAGGCGCGGTCGACGTCCTCGGCGCCGGACACCGGCGCGGTGGCGAACACCTCCCCGGTGGCCGGGTCGACCAGGTCCATCCGGCGGCCGTCGGTGGCGTCGACGTGCTGCCCGCCGACGAAGTTGCGCAGCTCCAGCTTCTCGCTCATGCGGATCCCTCTCCGGAGGACGCGGTCTCGGCCTCCACCTCGGCCAGCAGTTCCGACCCGGTGACCACCCTGGACGCGAAGTGCTGGTGCATCCAGTGCAGGTGGTCGTGCCGGCTGCGCATGATCCGCAGCGTGTCCCAGTTGGGGAAGACCTGCTGCAGCACGTGCCGCTCCATGAGCCGCGGGTCCACCTCGTAGACGTGCTCGAACGTGGTCTGCGCGACCTCGCTCACCCGCACCGGCGACGGCGGGGTGTGCTGCTCGGCGAAGCGGTACGGCGCCGCGGCCGGCGGGCCGGCCGGCGCGCCGTCGGCGGTCACGGGCGGGGCGTCATCGGTGGGCATCGGTGCTCCGGTCGTAGGCCCGGTCCAGCAGGTACTTGCCCGGGTTCATGATGTTGTTCGGGTCCAGGACCCGCTTGACGTCGAGCATCACGTCGAACCCCCGGCCCAGCTCCTGGGGCAGCAGGTCCACCTCGCCCTCGCGGCAGGAGCCGTGACAGGCGCTCATCGAGCCGCCGGAGGCGATGGCCACCTGGGCGATGGCCCGCTTGGCCTCCACCCACGCCGCCCAGGCCGCCTCGTCGAGCCGCTGCTCCCAGATGCCGACGTCGATCTCGGTGAGGTAGTCCACGCCGGTGGAGGTGTTCGTGTAGGCGAACATGCCCCAGTCGTCGAAGACGTCGGTCCGACGGCGCAGGTCGGCGAGGATCTCGTGCCACGCCCGGGAGACCGCCGGCAGGTTGGCGAAGGTGATCGAGGCGTCCTCGCAGTGCCAGGACATCGGGATCACCTGGCCGTCCTTGGTGCGCCCGTGCAGCGGGGTGGCGTACCGGTCGTGCCGGGCGGCCCAGTCGCCCTCGGAGATCTCGTCGCCGAGGTACCGGGCGCCGTGCTCCTTGGCGATCCGGAACAACCGCCTGCCGCCGGCCCGCACCTCGTCCTCGTAGCCGTACATGACCGCGCAGACCAGGGCCCGGACGTCGGCCGGCTGGGGGATGTAGGCCTCGTCGTCCCGCCGCAGGTAGGCGACCTTGTGCTCGTCGAAGAGCACTGCCCCGGCGAACGTGGCCACCCCGGCCCGGGCCAGCGCCCCGGTGCAGGCGTGCGCGTCGTCGTAGTTGTCGAAGGCCCAGAACGGGGAGAGCTCGGCCTCCGGCTTCGGGAACAGCTTGAGCGTCGCCCGCGTCGCGATGCCCAGGGTGCCCTGGTGGCCCATGAACAGGTGCTTGAGCTGGTAGCCGCTCGAGCTCTTGCTGATCTGCTGCCCGATGCCGTCGCCGACGTGCAGCACGTCGCCGGTGGGCAACACGTGGTCGAAGCTGAGCACCAGGTCCCGGGTGTGCCCGTAGCGGGAGCCGATCAGCGACCAGCCGCTGGTGCCGATCCGCCCGCCGACCAGCGAGCACGGGTAGGACGCGGGGTCGTCGGGGTAGAACAGCCCGTGCGGGGCCAGCCGCTCGTTGAGCTTGAGCATGTTGATGCCGGTGCCCACGGTGACCGTGCGGTGGACCAGGTCCAGCTCGTGGATCTGGTTCATCTTCTTGACGTCGACGACGATGCCGCGGTGCATCGGCACGGCGCCGTCGGTGAGCCCGGTGCCGCCGTCGCGCGGGACGACCGGCACCTTGAGGTCGTTGGCGATCCGCACCACCTGGGCCACCTGCTCGGTGGACGTGGGCATCACCACGACGTCGGGGACGCGTTCGGACCAGCGGTGCACGGGGAACGGCGCCGGGACCCGCGCCCGGTTGTAGCGGTCGGTCTTCGCGAGCAGGACCTGGTCGTCGGCGAGGACCCCGCGCAGTGCGGTGACCAGGGTGGCCAGGCGCTCGTCGCTCAGCGGCGGCGTGGTGAACGGCTCGTTGGTGAACGGCGTGGCGCCGAAGGTGGTGGTCATGGTCAGTGCCCGCCGCATCCGCAGCCGCCGGCCCCGTTGCCGCAGCCGCCACCGCACCCGCCGCCGGTGCCGCGGGTCCGCCGGGCCCGGCCGGGGACGCCGGTGCGCTCCTGGGCCAGCCGGCGGTCGCCGACGTCGCCGCGGGAGCCGCCGACGTCGATGCCGAGGGACTGGGCGAACAGCTCGTGCAGGTCGACGACGTCGATGTCCTGCGCGTCGCCGGCCTCCGAGAGCGGCCGCTCCGACCAGGGGCAGGCGCTGACCAGGGTGTCGACGTCCAGCTCGGCCGCGCGCTCCAGGCGGGCCGCGCTGATCCGGGCGGTCAGCTCGGGCTTCTCGATCGGGAGCCCCCCGCCGCCGCCGGAGCAGTAGGACCACTGCGTCACCCGGTCGACGTCCTCGAACCGCAGTCCGGGGATGGCCCGCAGCAGCTCGCGGGGCTCCTGCCAGATCCCCTTGCGCTTGTTGAGCCGGCACGGGTCGTGGTAGGTGATCGCCCGGTCCACCGGCACCGAGGGCGTGAGCCGGCCCTCGCGCAGCAGCTGGGCCAGCACGTCGAGCACCAGCACGACCTCGATGTCGTCGAACTCCTCGCCGAAGTACCTGGGGTAGTCCTCGGTGAAGCTGATGTAGTCGTGCGGGTCGAGCACCAGCACCCGCCGGGTCCCGGTGGCGCGCCAGTCGTCCAGGTTGTGCCGGGCGAAGCGCTGGGCCTGCTCGGCGTAGCCCATCTCCGCGGCGGGGCCGCCGCAGCACCACTGCTCGCGCATGAGGCCGAACTCGTACCCGGCGAGCTGGAGCACCTGGGCGACCGCGCGCGGCACCGACGTCCGGTAGAACGCGGCCTCGCAGTCGACGAACAGCACCGTCTCCCCGCCGATCGGGAGATCGAGCCCCTCGGCCCAGCTGCGCACCGTCTCCTGGCCGACCGGCGTCTCGCCCAGCACCGGCTCGTGGGTGCGCAGGTCGGTGCGCTCGTTCCAGCTCTGCCAGTTCGGCTGGTGCACCCCGCTCTCCACCGCCAGGGACCGGACCGCCTTGACCACGTCCACCGTGCGGGTGCGGAACCGGTAGAAGTCGCCGGTGAACAGCGTGTTCGGACAGCGCAGCTCGCAGGCGCCGCACTGCGTGCAGTTGACGTAGTCGGCGGCGATGTCGGCGATGTCCAGCTCGCCGCGCTCCATCGCCACGACGTTGGCGTGGAAGGCCGTGGGCGTCCACGACTCGTTGCGCTCGACCTGGGTGACCGGGCAGACCTCGCGGCAGAACTTGTGCCCCGAGGAGAAGCAGTTGTACGAGGTGTTGCGCCACTGCTCGACGAACGCCGCCGTCTTCGGGTCGGTGCGGGGCGGCGGTACGGGTCCGGCCAGCGTCTCCGGGTAGCTCGTCAGCTCCGGCGGGTTGGACGGGACTCCGGGCGTGAAGGGCACCGACAGCGCATCGGCCTCGGGCACCCGCTCGGGCTGCACCTGTGTCACGGATGTGCTCCTCGTCACTCTCGAGGCAGGGTGCGGCCACGCTAACGGGGCAAACCTATGGGATCAATGGTTAACCGCTCGGGGTATCCGAGGGCAGACTGGGCGGCTCGGACGGCGGGAGGCGGACGCGGTGCAGGTGCTCAGCGGTGACGCCCGCCGGGCGGTGTTCGCACCGCTGCACGACGGCGCCCTGCGCAGCGAGGCCGTCGTCCGCCGGGTGGGCAGCGCGATCGCCCTCGGGCTGCTCGGGGACGGCGAGCAGCTGCCCTCGGAGACCGACCTCGCGACGATGCTCAACGTCTCGACGGTGACCCTGCGCGACGCGTTGGCCGAGCTGCGCGCGCTCGGCCTGGTCGACACCCGGCGGGGGAGGGGCGGTGGCAGCTTCGTCCGCTCCCGCGACGACGCCCTCGCCGAGCTCGCCGACGCCCGGCTGACCGAGCTGGGCACCGCCGACCTGCGCGAGCTCGGCGACGTCCACGCCGCGGTCGCCTCCGCCGCCGCCCGGCTCGCCGCCTCCCGCGCCTCGGCCCGCGAGATCGCGCGGCTGCGCGAGATCGTCGACCGGCTGGCGCGGGAGGAGACCCCGACCGGGCAGCGCCGGGCCGACGGCCGGTTCTACGTCGAACTGGCCGCCTGTGCCCAGTCGGTCCGGCTGACGATGCAGGAGATGGACCTGCACCTCGAGCTCGGCCAGCTGCCCTGGCCCCCGGCCTCGGACCCGCGGCTGCTCGCGGTGGTGGTCGCCGGCCACCGGGCCGTCGTCGACGCGATCGACGCCCGCGACCCCGCGCGGGCCCGCGAGCTCGCCGCCGAGCACGTGGACACCCGCACGGCCTGGTCGGTGGACCTGTGCCTGCGCCGGCTGCGTGCCGCCGGCGGCCCCGCGGTGGCGTCGGGCGCGGAGGTGGCCGGGTGACCGCGGCGGGGACGGCGCTGCTGGCCGCGGACGTGGCGGCGGTCGTCGAGGAGGTGTTCGCCGAGGTGCACCGGCTGCAGGCGGCCGCGCTGCCGGTACTGCGCGACCCGGCGGGAACGGGCGCGGACCGGCTGGAGGAGGCGGTCCGCGAGCTGCTCGGGACGCCCGGCCAGCTGGCGGTCGGGCTGGGGCTGATCGTCGCCCCGAGGCCGGAGGACGGCGTCGGCCTGCGCCTGCTCTGGTGGCAGGTCGACCCGGCCGGCGGGCGGCTGGGAGCGCTGCACCCCGACCTCCGCCCGTCCAGCCTCGGCTTCTACGACTACACGTCGACCGAGTGGTTCGACGTCCCGCGGCGCACCGGCCGGCGGCACGTCGTCGGCCCCTACGTCGACGTCCACGGCACCGGCCGCTACCTGTTCACGCTGACCGAGCCGGTGCTCGACGGCGGGCGGTTCCTCGGCGTCGTGGGCGCCGACGTCCCCGTGAGCCGGTTCGAGACCCACCTGCTGGGCCTCCTCGGTGCCGACGTGCCCGCGTTCGTGCTCGTCAACGACGAGGGCCGGGTGGTGCTCTCGACGTCGGCCACCCGGCTGGTCGGCGCGCTGCTGCGGCCCGGCGTCGACCTGCCCGGCGACGGGGTGCCGGTGGCCGGGGTGCCCTGGCGGCTGCACGCCGTGGACGGCGACGACGGGCTGCCGACCGGCTGACCGCGAGGCGCGGCGACGAGCCGCTCAGCGGCCCCTTGCCTCCTTGAACTATGGGTCTATAGGTTTCGCCGCGTCATGTGAGCTGGAGCACAGCCTCGGCGCTGAGGGGGACCGGGGCTCCGCCGATCCCAGGAGATGTCGGTGACCACTTCCGCGCACCACCCCCGGGCCTCCTCGGCCGACGAGGAGCAGCTCGCCGCCCTCGGCTACTCGGGGGAGTTCGAGCGCAGCATGGGCCTGTGGGCCAACATGGCCCTCGGCTTCACATACCTGTCCCCGCTGGTCGGCGTCTACTCGCTGTTCGCCTTCAGCCTCTCCATCGGCGGCCCACCCGCCATCTGGTGGATCGTCATCGTGGGCATCGGCCAACTGCTCGTCGCGCTGGTCTTCGGTGAGGTCGTGTCGCAGTACCCGCTGGCCGGTGGCATCTACCCGTGGACCCGGCGGCTGTGGAACCGGCGCTACGCCTGGATCGTCTCCTGGGTCTACATCTGGGCGGTCATCGTCACGATCACCGCGGTCGCCGAGTTCGGTGGCGGCTTCGTCGCGGCGCTGTTCAGCGTCGCCGCCACCCCCGGCGTCGTCCTCCTCACCGCGGTCGGTCTGCTCGTCGTCGCGTTCCTCGCCAACGTCAGCGGCACCCGCACCCTGGCCCGCGTCGCGAAGATCGGTCTGGCCGCCGAGCTGATCGGTGTCGTCGCCCTGGGCCTGTACCTGCTGCTGTTCCGGCGGGAGCAGCCGTTCTCGGTCTTCTTCGACGCGATGGGGGCCGGGGGCGACGAGGCGTACCTGGCCACCTTCCTGGCCGCCTCGCTGTCCGGGCTCTTCCTGTTCTACGGGTTCGAGGCCTGCGGGGACGTGGCCGAGGAGGTCTCCGACCCCACCCGGCGGATCCCGAAGGCCATGATCCTCACGATCGTGGTCGGAGGCGTCTCGGGCCTGCTGTCCTACGCCGGCTACGTGCTCGCCGCCCCTGACCTGCAGGCCATCGTGAACGGCGAGAACGCCGATCCGATCCCGGGCATCCTCGAGAGCTCCCTCGGCACGGTGGGGTCGAAGATCTTCCTCGTCGTCATCGTCACGGCGTTCATCTCCTGCGTGCTGTCCCTCCAGGCGGCCGGCAGCCGGCTGCTCTACTCCTTCGGCCGGGACCGGATGCTGCCGGGCAGCCGCTGGCTGGCGCACTTGCCCGAGCGGAACGCGGTGCCGATCAACGCGTTGATCGTGGTCAGCGTCGTGCCGATGCTGATCTGCCTGTTCGTCTTCTGGCGGCCCGACAACCTGGCCCGCGTCACCGCGTTCGCCGTCTGCGGCATCTACATCTCCTTCCAGGCCGTCGTCCTGGCCGCGCTGCGCCAGCGGCTGCGCGGCTGGCGGCCGGCCGGGCTGTGGAACCTCGGCAGCTGGGGTCTGGTCGTCAACGTCGCCGCGCTCGCCTACGGCCTGTTCGCGATCTACCTGCTCATCCGCCCCGGCGACGCCGACGCCTTCCTCGACCGCTGGATCGTCGCGATCGGCGTGGGGATCGTGCTGGTCGCCGGCCTGCTCTACCTCGCGATCGCCCGGCCCGACCGGCACTCCGACGGCGTCCCGGAGGGCGATGCGATCGAGGTCGCCGCTCACCTCCAGCAGATCCGGCGCGGGGCCGGGAACGCCCCGTCGTCCACCGTCCCGAGTGAGGAGATCCGATGAAGTTCAGCTACGCGATGCTGCCCGACTACCCCCTCGAGGAGTCGCTCCGGGCGATCAAGCTGGCCGACGAGCTCGGCTTCCATGCCGTCTACGCGGCCGACGAGACCTGGCACAAGGACCTCTGGCTGCTCTTCGCCGCGGCCGCGGCGCAGACCTCGCGGATCCGGATGGGGCCGAGCGTGTCCTCGGTGACCCTGCGGGAGCCCACCCTGATCGCACAGGCGGCGGCCACCCTCGACGAGCTGACCGGCGGCCGCGCGGAGGTGGTGCTCTCCAGCGGCAACTTCGGCCTGCTCGCCGAGTACAAGATCGACTGGACGACGACCAAGCCGTTGTCGCGGGTCATCGAGGGCGTGCACGTCATCCGCACGCTGCTCGACGACGGCGCGATCACCTTCGACGGCGAGTTCTTCCGCTACGACGGCCTGTTCACCTTCGCCCGCCCGGTGCAGGAGCGGGTGCCGGTGAAGATGGGCGCGATGCGCGGACCGCGGTCGTTCGAGGCGGCGGCCGAGCACTCCGACGGCTGCCATCACGCGCTGAGCTACACCCGCGCGGCCTACGACTACGCCGCCGAGCACCTGCGGATCGGCGCCGAGAAGGCGGGCAAGGACTGGACGACGCTGGACTTCGGCGCCTGGGTGGTCGTGGCGGTGGGCCGGGACTCCGCGGCCGCGAAGGACGCCGCCCGCAGCATGGTCGGGATCTACGCCTCCTCCATGCCGGCCGAGCAGCTCCAGCGCAACGGCGTGGACCCCGACAGCCTCAAGCCGATCATCGACGCGATCGGCGGCGGGGACCTCGCCAAGGGCATCGAGCTGACGACGCCGGAGCTCGCGGAGAAGCTGTCGTTCGCGGGCACCCCCGAGGAGGTCACCGCGAAGATCAAGGAGATCGAGCCGGCCGGCGTCAACCACCTCATCGCCGCCATCACCGACGTCTCGATGGTGAAGGCCTTCACCGGCCGGGAGATCGCCGGCGTCGCCACCGTCGAGGAGCAGTTGCGGCTGATCCACGACGAGGTCATGCCGGCCTTCTGAGAGGACCACCCTTCCCCCCCCCACGCCTCGCATGCTCGGCGCGGGACCCTGAGGGGTGGCCGTTCCAGCGCCCCGCCGAGCCGAGGAGATCTCATGACGGATGTGCTGACCGGGTCCGCCCTCGAGCAGGTGCGCCGGCTGGTCACCGATGTGCCGGGCCCGCGCTCGCGCGAGCTCGCCGCCCGGCGGGCGGCCGCGGTGACCTCGGCCGTGGGCAGCGTGCTGCCCGTCTACGTCGATCGGGCCGGCGGCGGCGTGGTGGTCGACGTCGACGGCAACTCGTTCATCGACCTCGGCTCGGGGATCGCGGTCACCACCGTCGGCAACGCCGCCCCCGAGGTGGTCGCGGCGGTGCAGGCGCAGGTGGCCGCGTTCACCCACACCTGCTTCATGGTCGGGCCCTACGAGGGCTACGTCGCCGTCTGCGAGGAACTGGCCCGGTTGACCCCCGGCGACCACGAGAAGCGCTCGGCGCTGTTCAACTCCGGCGCCGAGGCGGTCGAGAACGCGGTCAAGGTGGCCCGGCACGCGACCGGGCGGCAGGCGGTCGTGGTCTTCGACCACGCCTACCACGGCCGGACCAATCTCACGATGGCCCTGACCGCGAAGAACATGCCCTACAAGCACCGCTTCGGGCCGTTCGCCGGCGAGGTATACCGCGTGCCGATGTCCTACCCGTTCCGGGACGAGCCGGGGATGACCGGCGAGCAGGCGGCCGCGCGCGCCCTCTCGCTGGTCGAGACCCAGGTCGGCGCCGGCAACGTGGCCGCGGTGCTCATCGAGCCGATCCAGGGCGAGGGGGGCTTCGTCGTCCCGGCACCGGGCTTCCTGCCCGCCCTGGCCGAGTGGTGCCGCGGCTCGGGCGCGGTCCTCGTCGCCGACGAGATCCAGACCGGCTTCTGCCGCACCGGCAGCTGGTTCGCCAGCGAGCACGAGCAGGTGGTGCCCGACCTGGTGACCACCGCCAAGGGCATCGCCGGCGGCCTGCCGCTGGCCGGGCTCACCGGGCGCGCCGAGCTCCTGGACGCCTGCCACACCGGCGGCCTCGGTGGCACCTACGGCGGCAACCCCGTGGCCTGCGCCGCCGCGCTGGCGACCATCCGCACCATGGCCGAGCAGGACCTCGCCGGGGCCGCCCGCGCGATCGAGGCGACGATGCTGCCGCGGTTGCGGGCGCTGCAGGAGCGCACCGGCGCGATCGGCGACGTGCGCGGCCGCGGGGCCATGCTCGCCGTCGAGCTGGTGCGCCCCGGCACGACCGAACCGGACGCCGAGCTGACCGCGCGCATCTCGCGGGCCTGCCACGCGCAGGGCGTCATCACGCTGACCGCGGGGACGTTCGGCAACGTGCTGCGCTTCCTGCCGCCGCTGGTGATCGGTGCCGACCTGCTGGCCGAGGCGCTCGACGTGCTGGACACGGTCGTCGCCGAGCACGCCGGGTGACAGCAGCGGGAGCATCGCAGCGAGCGCCAGCGAGCGAGGAGCGGACCGCGGCGCGGAAGCCGGCCATGTGATGGCCGGGTGACAGCAGCGGGAGCATCGCAGCGAGCGCCAGCGAGCGAGGAGCGGACCGCGGCGCGGAAGCCGGCCATGTGATGGCCGGGTGACAGCAGCGGGAGCATCGCAGCGACTGTCAGCGCGCGAGGAAGTGCACGCCCAGCCACAGCCAGGCCGCCAGGACCGCGAGGCGCCCGGGCAGCGTGCGCATGGCCGCGGCGACCGCCTCGGCGGCCGTGACGTGGCCGGCGGAGCGCCGGCCGGCACCGGCCAGCCAGACGCCGGCGACGGCGAGCAGCGCGAACCCCGCGAGGCTCAGGACCGTGCCGCTCACGGCCGGTCCCGGCCGGAGGGCCGGGCCAGCAGCCACCCGCCGGCCGCGAGCCAGCCGGCCGTCGCCGCGGCGCGCACCAGCGGCTGCGCCAGCACGGGGTCGAGCAGGTCGCTCAGGCTCGGGACGCCGGGCAGCGCCAGGACCGTCACCTCCCACGCGAGGACGAGCGCGATCCACAGCAGCCACGGCCGGCCGGCGCGGCCCACCGGTGGTGCCGTGGCACCCGACCGCGCGGCGAGGGCCACCGCCGCGACCACACCGCCGGCAGCGGTCGCCGCGAGCAGGGCTGCGGGAGTCAGCTCCCCGCTGACGGTCACGACCACGACGCACGGGACCCCGACCACCACCGGAACGGCCCGCCGCGCGGACCGGGGGAGCCCCACGCGTGCATGATCGTCCGGCCGGGAACCGGCGCGCCCGCCGTCCGCGGCGCCCTGGTGCCGGCCGCCTGCGCGGGGGACGGCGGGGGCCGGGCTGCTGCTGGGAGCGCAGCGGCAGCCTGCTGGCCCCGGCGCTGCTGCACCCGGCGACCAACGCGCTCGGCGCGGTCGCGGCCGCGACCGCCGGGCGGGCAGCGGTCAGCCGCCCTCGCGCAGGTGCCACGGCGAGCCGTACTCGGTGAGCAGGTCGAGGAACGGCACCGCGTCGAAGGCCTCGGGGCCCAGGACGCCGCTGCCGCGCCAGCGGCCGGTGGCCAGGAGCTCGAGGGCGACGACGGGGTTGACGGCGGTCTGCCAGACGACCGCCTGTGCCCCGTACTCCGCCATCGACCAGGCGTTGTCCACCACGTGGTACAGGTAGACCTGCCGCGGTCGGCCGTCGGTGCCGGTGCCGCTCACCCACAGGCCGGCGCAGGTCTTCCCGGACATCAGCTCGCCCAGGCCGGCCGGGTCGGGCAGCGCCGCGGCGACGAGGTCGCGGGGGGACACCTCGACGTCGCCGACCCGCACCGGGGTCGTGGAGTCCAGGCCGGTCTCGTGCAGCACCTTGAGGATCTCGATGAAGTGCGAGCCGAGGCCGTACTTGAAGGTGACCCGTCGGGCGTCGACCCACCGCGGCATGAGGAGCACCTCCTCGTGCTCCACGTTCACGCACTCGACCGGGCCGATGCCGTCAGGGAAGTCGAAGACCTCCGGCTCGCTGAACGGCTCGGTCGTGTACCAGCCGCGGTCGCGCTCCCACACGACCGGCGGGTTGAGGCACTCCTCGATCGTCGTCCAGATGGAGAAGGACGGCGCGAACTCGTGGCCCCGCACGGTGAGGTCGGACCCGTCGCGCACGCCCAGCTCGTCGATCTCGCTGAACAGGTGGTCGGCGGCGTAGCGGGCGAAGACGTCGGCGAGCCCGGGCTCGACGCCGATGCCGACCAGCGCCAGCCGTCCGGCGGCCTCCCATTCGCCGGCCAGCGCGAACTGCTCGTCGCCGAGCTTGACGCCGGTCTCCTCGAACGGCCGCTCCGGGTGCGGGGAGGAGAGCGACATGGCCATGTCGAGGTAGTCGACGCCGGCGGCGAGGGCGGCGCGGAACAGCGGCATGACGAACCGCGGGTCGGTGGCGTTGAGCAGCGCGCCGCAGCGGTGCTCGGCCAGCAGCGCCCGGACGGCGGCCTCGTCGGAGGCGTCCACCCGGGCGGCCACGAACCGCGGGTCACCGGCCACGGCGACGGCCTTCTCGGCGCGGGCCTGGTCGTAGTCGGCCACGACCAGGCGCTCGACGAACTCTCGGCGTGCGGCGATCGTGGTGACGGCGCTGCCGACGCCACCGGCGCCGACCAGCAGGATGCGCATGACCACCTCCGGGGAGTGGCGGCCACCCTAGCCACGAGTTCCGTGGTCGGACCAGGCTCCTGCGCACCAAACCCTTGCCGTGGGGCGCTGTGGCTGCGATAACCGTCGCATGAGCGCCGACCCCGCCGACTCCGTCGCCGACCCGGTCGCCGAGCCGACCCTCCGGCCGGGCGCCATCGGCTTCCTCGACGCCCTGGTGATCGGGCTGGCCTCCACCTCGCCGGCGTACTCGCTCGCCGCGATCATCGGTGCGCTGGTCGCGCTCACCGGGGTGAACACGCCGGGCGTGCTGCTGGCCTCCTTCGTGCCCATGCTGCTGATCGCCTCGGCGTTCGCCGCGCTCAACCGCGTGGACCCCGACTGCGGGACGACGTTCTCCTGGGTCACCCGCGCGATGGGCCCCTGGTTCGGCTGGATCGGCGGCTGGGCCATCACGATGACCGGCGTCCTCATCATCGGGTCGCTGGCCAACGTCGGCGTCGTCTTCACGCTGCGCACGGTGAACCTCGACTCGCTGGCCGAGAACACGCCGGTCGTCCTCGTACTGACCGTGGCGCTGATCCTTCTCATGACGTGGATCTGCGTCCTGGGCACGGAGCTCTCTGCGCACCTGCAGAACGGGCTGATCCTCGCCCAGACCGTCGCCCTGCTGGTGTTCGCCGCGGTGGCCATCGTCCGCGGCGTGACCGGGAACAGCCCGCTGGGCGGGCTCGACCCGGCCTGGAGCTGGCTCAACCCGTTCGGCGCCGGTGGGGCGGCCCTGACCGGTGGCCTGCTGCTCGGCGTCTTCGCCTACTGGGGCTGGGAGTCGGCGGTCAACCTGACCGAGGAGACCCGCGACTCCACCTCGACCCCGGGCCGGGCGGCGATCGTCTCCACCGTCGTCCTGCTGGTCACCTACGTCGGCGTCGCGATCGCCGTCCTCGCCTTCGCCGGCACCGACTACCTCGCGGAGAACGCCGACGAGGAGGAGGCGATCTTCGCGCTGCTGGCCACCGAGGTCATGGGCGGCTGGGACTGGGTGGTGCTGCTCGCGGTGGCGACGGCGGCGATCGCCTCCACCCAGACGACGATCCTCCCGGCCTCGCGCACCGGACTGTCGATGGCCCGCCGGCACGCCTTCCCGCGCCGCTTCGGCCACATCTCGCCGCGGCACCGCACGCCCGACGTCTCCACCTGGTGGGTGGGCGGCATCGCCAGCGTCTGGTTCGTGGCGGTGAGCCTGCTCAGCGAGAACGCGTTGTTCGACTCGATCACCGCGCTGTCGCTGCTGATCGCCTTCTACTACGCGCTGACCGGCATCGCCTGCGCCGTCTACCACCGCCGGCAGCTGACCCGCAGCGTCGCGTCGTTCTTCCTCATCGGGGTCGGCCCGCTGATCGGGTCCGCGCTGCTGATCTGGCTGCTGGTGCTGTCCCTCGGCGACCTCGCCGACCCGGAGAACTCCTACACCGGCCAGGCGTGGCTCAGCGTCGGGCCCCCGCTGGTGATCGGCGTCGCGATCTTCGTCGTCGGCCTGGTCCTCATGTTCGTCTGGCGGGCCCGGGACCGGCGGTTCTGGCAGGAGCGGCCGGGGATCGCCGGCGACCGCATCCACGTCGACGAGGACCTGCGGTGAGCATCGTCCTCGGTTACGACGAGTCGCCCGGCTCCCGCCCGGCGCTGGACATGGCCATCTCGCTGGCCGCCCGCTTCGACGAGCCGCTGGTGCTGGTCTACGGCGTCGAGCCGCCCGGCGGGCTCGGGGAGGAGTTCCAGGCCCACCAGCGGGCAGTGGCGGAGATGGGCCGGACGGCGGTGCAGCACGCGGTCGCGGAGGCGGACAGCGCCGGCGTCCGGACGGTGGTCGAGGTGCTGTCGGAGAAGCCGGCCCAGGCGATCGTCGAGGCCGCCGGCCGGCACGACGCCCGCGTGATCGTCCTCGGCACGCGGGGTGAGAGCCCGCTGCGCGGTGCGTTCCTCGGGTCGGTGTCGCACAAGCTGCTGCACGTGTCCGACCGGCCCGTCCTCTGCGTCCCGGCCAGGGAGCACGGCGCCTGACGCGGGGACGACGTTCCCGGGTGAACGCCGACGGTTCGCTCAGGGACGTCTTCGCCGCGCCGGCGCGTCGTGGGAGGCTCGCGGTCCGGACGGAACTGGAGACGGTCATGCCGTGGACCGCTGCGTGCGTCGGGCTCCGCACCCACCTCGGGCGCGCCCGCAGCAGGCGGATGGCGCACCGGGCGCTGATGCAGGAGCTGGCCGACTACGACACCCTCGCCGACCGCGACGAGCTCGTCGCCCTGATCGCCGGCCGCGGCCACGGCGACTGCGAGGTGGCCCGCATCCTGGCCGGTCAGGCGTACGCGGACCTGTTCCGCGACGGCGGTCCCGCGCTCCGGCACTGAGGGTGTTCCGCCGCCGGGTGCGGGCACCGGCTCAGCGGTCGGCCGACGTGCTCGGGAAGCGGTACCGGGTCTGCGCGAACCGGCCCTTGGCGAAGGCGAGCACCTTCGTCGGAGCCACCTCGAACACGATCGCGGCGCCGCCGTCCTCGTGCCGGAACGTCCCGTCCTCGACGGTGAAGTCCCAGTCGCCCTGGTACTTGCTGCGCCAGAAGTCGGCGAGGGTCCGGAGCGTGGCGTCGTCGGTGACCTGCACGGCGGCGCCCTCGACCACGAGGTCGAGCCCCACCTTCCACCGGTTGCTGCCGGTGGTGAGCGCCACGTGCGGGTTGCGCGCGAGGTTCACCGCCTTCTGTTCTCCGGCGCCGGTGCAGAAGTGGAGCCGGTCCCGGTGCCAGACGGCCGGCAGCGGTGTGACGTGCGGCCGGCCATCGCTGCGGACGGTGGAGATCCAGAAGAGCTCGGCGGTCTCGAGCACCTCGAGCGTCTCGGCCCAGGGCGTCGGAGGCGACTCCGGGTCACCGAAGCGGAGGTCCTGTTCAACTACGGGCTCCATGCCGTTTCTGACGTCCGGCGACGGTGCGATTCATCGGTGCGAGCGGAGCAGCCGGCCGGCGATCACTGGTTCGTGGTCGAGACGCCGTGACGCCGTCGCGCCCAGGCGCGGAAGACCAGCATGACGACGAGGTAGCCCAGCGCGCCCACGAGTCCCCACACCCAGTCCTGCAGCAGGGAGAGGAGCAGGAACAGCCCGAGTGCCCACGGGACCTCGCGGGCGATCGTCCGGCCGATCGGGACGCCGAAGCGGCGTTTCACCCATGCCTCGTTCCCGGCCCGCTCGCGGGCCGTTCCGGCCTCGTACCGCCGTTGCCAGGGACTCTTCTGGTCGCCCACCATGATCGTCACTGTGGGCGATCGCGCGGCGGTACGCCACCGCTGACCTGGGCAGACGTCCCCATGTGGGTCTCGGCCGTCTTCACGGCCGGGTGCCGGTCGACGCGCCCCCTCGCTGCGGTGGTCAGCCCCGCGCTGCTACCCGCCGGTGGAGGTGACCTGGCGCAGGAAACCGAGGTCGTCGCGATTGGCCCAGTGTTCGGCGATCCGGCCGTTCACCAGCCGGAAGCTGTGGTGGTGGGTCCACTCCACCGGCTTGCCGGTGGGCGCCACGCCGTGCAGGAACGGGATCTCCGATCCCAGGTGCGTCCCTCGCGCCGTGAGGCGCGCGACCACCCGGTCGCCCTCGGCGACCAGGTCATCGAGCGTCCACTGCCAGTCCGGCAAGGTGGCGTACAGGAACTGGAACACCTGCCGCCACCACTCCGGGCCGGCGCGCCGCCCGACGTGGTCGACGGTGTCCGGGGTGAACAGCTCGACGAGTGCATCGAGGTCGTGCGCGTTGGTCACCTCGACCCACCGCCGGATGACGGCCTTGTTCTCCTCGACGCCCACCGCCGGAGGCTAGCGCCGACGTGCCGATGCCCAAGGTGGTCCGAGGCATCGGCCTCGGGTGCCCGCGAGGGCTCGCCGGTCAGCAGCACGGCCATCTTGTCCAGGCACTGCTGGAGGCCGGCCCGCGAATCCGGCGGGCCTGCTCGGTGCCAAGGTCGCTCGGCGTAGATGATCATCGTCGGAGGGTCGCCCGACACACCGGCGGGCGTGACCGGCTGGCGATGATCAACGGATCCCTCAGAGCCGGGACCAGGCCTCCGTGAGCACCGAGCGCAGGATCTGCTCCATCTCGTCGAACTCGGTCTGGCCGCAGATGAGCGGCGGGGCGAGCTGCACGACGGGGTCGCCGCGGTCGTCGGCCCGGCAGTAGAGCCCGGCGTCGAACAGCGCGCCGGAGAGGAAGCCGCGCAGCAGCCGCTCCGACTCGGCCGCGTCGAAGGTCTCCTTGGTCGCCTTGTCCTTGACCAGTTCGATCCCGTAGAAGTACCCGTCCCCGCGGACGTCGCCGACGATCGGCAGGTCGAGCAGCCGCTCCAGGGTCGCCCGGAACGCCGCCTCGTTGGCCAGCACGTGCGCGTCGAGGCCCTCTTCCTCGAACAGGTCGAGGTTGGCCAGCGCGACGGCGCAGCTCACCGGGTGCCCGCCGAAGGTGTAGCCGTGCGGGAAGGACGCCGTCCCGCGCAGGAAGGGCTCCATGACCCGGTCGGAGGCGATCATCGCGCCGATGGGGGAGTAGCCCGAGGTCATCCCCTTGGCGCAGGTGATCAGGTCGGGCACGTAGCCGAACTTGTCGCAGGCGAACGTGCTGCCCAGCCGGCCGAACGCGCAGATCACCTCGTCGCTGACCAGCAGGACGTCGTGCCGGTCGCAGATCTCCCGCACCCGCGCGAAGTAGCCCGGCGGCGGGGGGAAGCAGCCGCCGGCGTTCTGCACCGGCTCGAGGAAGACCGCGGCCACGGTGTCCGGGCCCTCGGCGAGGATCCGCTGCTCGATCTGGTCGGCGGCCCACCGGCCGAACGCCTCCGGGTCGTCGCCGTGGACCGGCGCCCGGTAGAGGTTGGTGTTGGCCACGTGGCAGGCGCCGGGCACCAGCGGCTCGAAGACCTCCTTGAGCGCCGGGACGCCGGTGATCGCCAGCGCGCCGTGCGTCGTCCCGTGGTAGGCGACCGCCCGGCTGACCACCTTGGTCTTCTCCGGCTTGCCGGTCAGCTTGAAGTACTGCTTGGCGGCCTTCCACGCGGTCTCCACCGCCTCGCCGCCGCCGGTGGTGAAGAAGACCCGGTTGAGGTCGCCGGGGGCGGCGGCGGCCAGCCGCTGGGAGAGCTCGACCGCCGCCGGGTGGGCGTAGGACCACAGCGGGAAGAAGGCCAGCTGCTCCGCCTGGCGCGCGGCCGCCTCGGCCAGCACCCGTCGCCCGTGCCCGGCCTGGACGACGAACAGCCCGGCCAGCCCGTCGAGGTAGCGCCGGCCGCGGTCGTCGAAGATCTCGGCCCCCTCGCCGCGGACGATCACCGGCGGCGGGGTGTCCCGGTAGGCCCCCATGCGCGAGAAGTGCAGCCACAGGTTCGCGGTGGCCTCCGCGCCGAGGGGCTGGCCCGGGGCGGCGACGTCCTGCTCGGTGGTGGTCATCGCTGCGGATCCCGTCGTGCGGAGGAAGTCGGAGCGAGGGAAGCGTAGCGGCCAGCCACCCGGACGGACGACCCCGTCAGTCCACTGCGTCGATACGATCCGAGGATGACCACCCGGGGGCAGTTCGTGCTGGACGACGTCTCGCGCGCCATCATCGAGCAGCTCCAGGAGGACGGCCGCCGTCCCTACGCCCGGATCGCCACCGCCGTGGGCCTCTCCGAGGCCGCCGTCCGGCAGCGGGTGCAGCGGCTGTTGGATGCCGGCGTCATGCAGATCGTGGCGGTGACCGACCCGCTGCAGGTGGGCTTCTCCCGCCAGGCGATGGTCGGGGTCCGCACCAGTGGCGACCCCCGCGCCGTCGCCGATGCCCTCGCCGACCTCGCCGAGGTCGACTACGTGGTCATCGTCGCGGGGTCGGTCGACCTGCTCGTCGAGGTGGTCTGCGAGGACGACGACCAGCTGCTGGAGACGGTGGCCCGCATCCGCGGGATCGACGGCGTCGAGTCCACCGAGACCCACCTCTACCTCGGCCTGCGCAAGCAGACCTACGCCTGGGGCACCCGCCGTCCTCCGGTGCACGCGGCGGCGCCGGAGCTCTGAGGACGAGCGCGGCGCCTCGCGGGCCGGGGCGACCATGTCGCCCCGGCCCGCAGCAGTGTCGGCTACAGCCTGGTCAGCCGGCACGCCGTGCCGTACGCGCAGACCTCCGTCCAGGTGCTGCCCATCTCCGTGGTGTCGAAGCGCATGGCCACCACCGCGTCGGCGCCCTTGGCCTCGGCCGCGCCGACGAGTCGTTCCAGGGCCTCCTGCCGGCTCTCCTCGAGGTTCTTGGTCAGCCCGCGGAGTTCCCCGCCGGCGAGGGACTTCATCGCCGCGCCGAGCTGGGACCCGGCGTGCCGGGAGCGGACGGTGAGGCCGAACACCTCGCCGTACACCTCCTCGATCCGGTGGCCCGGCACCTCGTTCGTCGTCGTGATGAGCACGGTGATCACCTTCCTGTCGTTGCCGGTCGGGTACGTCAGCGCCCGGTGCGCGCGAGGGGTTCGTCGGCGGTCGCGATCGCCGTGGGGGGCGCGGTCCGCCACGCCGTGCGGTCCAGGACGAGCGTGGCGGCCACCGCGACCACCAGGACGGCGAAGTAGACGACGGCGGCGCGGTCCTCGTCGGCGGCGTCGAAGCCGAGCATCCCGTAGGTGAACGCCCCCTGGCTGGCGTGGAAGAGCAGCGCCATCAGCAGGCTGCCGCCGGTGCGGTTGAACAGCCAGACGTAGAGGAACGTGATCACCACCGTCGAGGGCAGCCCGACGACGGGCAGGTTGCCGGTCAGCACCAGCGGGAGGTGCCAGCCGGCCGCCAGCACGCCGAGCACCGTGGCCGCCCGGACCGGGGACGCGGCCAGCTGCAGCCGGGGCAGGGCGTAGCCGCGCCAGCCCGGCTCCTCGCCGAGCGCCCCGTCGGTGGGATCGACGAGGCGGACCAGCAGCACGATCGCGACATCGGCCCACACGATCGCCGAGAGGTCGGGGGCGGGGGCGCCCAGCCACGCGACGACCCAGCCGGTGGCCAGCACGAGCAGCACGGGGACGCCGACCGCCACCACGTACCACTGCCAGCCGACCCGCCAGCGGAGCAACCGGGAGAGCAGGTCCCGGTACCCGGTCCGCCCCTCGGCGACCCCGATCACCACGAGCGCGGCGACCAGCGGAGCGCCGGGGAAGAAGAAGAACTGCCCGGGGATCAGCCCGGCCTCGGCGAGCGGCCACGGGACCCACGCCACGACGTAGGCGAGGACGAAGAAGGTGGTCAGGCGGTGCTGCCGGACCCAGGCTCGCGTACTGGACATGACGACCTCCGGAGCTGATGCGACGGGTCCGAGGGTCCGCGCGGGCGACGTCCGGGACCACGGGGCCACCCCTGCCGAGGAGCAGGGTCAACCCTGTGTCGAGGGGCGGTCGGCGGTGACAGCATCGACGGATGGCGGCGCGGGTCCTGATCGTCGACGATCACGCCCCCTTCCGGTCGCTCGCCCGGCGGCTGCTCACCGCGGGCGGCTTCCAGGTCGTGGGCGAGGCGGGCGACGGCGCCGACGCCCTGGTGGCGGCCCGCGAACTGGTCCCTGACGTGGTGCTCCTCGACGTCCAGCTGCCCGACCTCGACGGCTTCACGATCGCCGAGGAGCTGACCGGCTGGCGGGGCGGCCCGGTCGTCGTGCTGGTCTCCAGCCGGGCCCGCCTGGACTACGGGTCGCGGGTGGACCGCTGCCGCGCGCGGGGGTTCATCGCCAAGGGGGACCTGAGCAGCGAGACCCTGTGGCAGGTGATCGACGGTCCGCCGAGGGCGACCCCGTGCAGCGCCTGAGCCGCGGGCTGCGGTGGGGGACGGGGGCGGCCGGGGTCGCGGCCGGGGCGGGCGCGGCAGCCGCGCTGGTGTGGGGCGGCTACGCGATCCCGCCCGACCTGCTGCCGCCCACGCTCGTGCTCAGCCTCGCGGTCGGCTGGTCGTTCATCGGCGTCGGCCTGGTCGCCTGGAGCCACCGCCCGGCCAGCCGCACCGGGGCGCTGATGGTCGCGCTGGGCTTCGCCTGGTTCGCCCGCTACGTGGTCGCGGTCGCGGCCCGTCCCGCGTTCGTCGCCGGGGTCCTGCTGGGGTCGGTGTACCTCAGCCTCCTGGTGCACCTGCTCGCGACGTTCCCCGACGGGCGGGTGCGCACCGGGGTGGAGGGGGCCGTCGTCGGCGTCGGCTACCTGCTGTCCGCCCCGCTGGACGCCGCCTTCCTGGTGGTCTTCTCCGTCGACCGCGGGCTGGGCGAGGGGCCGCCCCCGAACGGCCTCGTGATCGCGCCGACCAACGGCGAGTTCGCCCCGTCGGCGATCGACCTCGCCGTGCAGGGCGTCGTGGTCGCGCTGTTCCTCACCCTGCTGGCGGTCGTGTTCGCCCGCTGGCGCGCGGGCGGGCCGGCGCAGCGCCGCAGCCTCGCTCCCGGGGTGGCCGGGGGCGCCGTGGTCGTGGTGACGATCCTCGTCCAGCGGACGGCGATCCTGCTGCTCATCCCGCCGGCCGCCGGCGTGGTGCTGGCCTGGTCCGCGCAGGTCGTGCTCGTGGTGTGGCCGCTGGCGCTGCTGCTCGGACTGCTGCGCAGCCACCTCGACCGGACCGGCGTGAGCCGCCTGGTCGTCGAGCTCGGCGCCGGGGTGCCCGTCCCGGAGCAGCTGCGGAGCGTGCTCGCCCGCACGCTGCACGACCCGTCGCTGGAGCTCGCCTACTGGCTGCCCGAGCGGGAGGCCTTCGTCGGCCCCGACGGCGCGCCCGTGGCCGATCTCGCCGCGGGGAACGGGCGGGCGCTGACCTACCTGGAGCGCGACGGGGAGCGGATCGCGGTCCTGGTGCACGACCGGGCGCTCACCGGTGAGCCCGAGCTGGTGGCGGCGGTGGCGGCCAGCGCGGGGCTCGCGGTGCAGAACGAGCGGCTGCACGCCGAGGTGCGCACGCAGTTGCGTGAGGTGAACGCGTCCCGGGCGCGGATCGTCGAGGCGGCCGACGCCGCCCGCCGCCGGGTCGAGCGGGATCTGCACGACGGCGCCCAGCAGCGGCTGGTCACGGTCGCGCTGGCGCTGCGCCTGGCCCGCACCCAGCTGGGCTCGGCCGGCGCCGGGGAGGTGGCCGCGCTGCTGGACGAGGCCGGCGCGGAGCTGTCCGGCGCCCTCGACGACCTCCGCGAGCTGGCCCGCGGGATCTACCCGGTGCTGCTCACCGATGCCGGGCTCGGGCCGGCGCTGGCCACGCTGGTGGATCGGTCCCCGGTGCCTGCGGTGATCGGTGCGGTCCCCGACCGGCGGTGGCCGGAGGCGCTGGAGCAGACCTGCTACTTCGTGGTGTCCGAGGCCCTGGCGAACGCCGCCAAGCACGCGGACGCTTCCACCGTGACCGTCGACGTGCGGCCGGAGGGCCGGCTGCTGCGGGTCGAGGTGGGCGACGACGGGGTCGGCGGCGCCGACCCGGCGGGCTCGGGCCTGCGCGGCCTCGCCGACCGGGTGGCCGCGCTCGGAGGCCGGCTGGTGGTCCGGAGCCCCCGGGGCTCGGGGACGCGGGTGATCGCGACGCTGCCGTGCGAGTGATCGTCGCCGACGACGCCGCGCTGTTCCGGGCCGGCATCTGCCGCCTGCTGGCCGACGCCGGACTCGAGGTCACCGCCCAGGTCGGCGACGCCGCGGCCCTGCTGGAGGCGGTCGAGCGGGACCGGCCGGACGTCGCGGTCGTCGACATCCGCATGCCGCCCAGCCACACCACGGAGGGCCTCGCCGCCGCCCGGGAACTGAGCGAGCGCTACCCGGGCATCGGCGTCCTCGTGCTCTCGGCGCACGTCGAGCCGCACTACGCCATGCAGCTCCTGGACTCCGGCACCCGGGGGACCGGCTACCTGCTCAAGGAGCGGGTGACCGACCCGGCCGAGCTCGTCGACGCGGTCCGGCGGGTGGCCGCCGGCGGGGTGGTGATCGACCCGGGAGTGGTGGCCCAGCTCGTCGGCCGGCGACGTGCCCGCGACCCGCTCGACCTGCTGTCCGAACGGGAGCGGGAGGTGCTCGCTGTCATGGCCGAGGGCCGCTCCAACCAGGCCATCGGAGAGCGGCTCTTCCTCGCTCCGAAGACGGTCGAGGCACACGTGCACAACGTCTTCACGAAGCTGGACCTGCACGAGGCCGCCGACGCCAACCGCCGCGTGCTGGCCGTGCTGGCGTACCTCCGCGCCTGACGGTGGGGCGGCTCCGCGGAGCCGCCCCACCGACGTGCTCAGTCGATGAGAATGGTCTCCACGTCGAACTCCTCGCTGATGATCCCGTACTCCAGCATCAGGTCGCTCATCTCCTGCAGCTGCTCGGCGTCGGCCTCGGCGTCCCACTGCGGCAGCTCGACTGCCTCGACGGTCTCGGCCGGCACCTGCGAGTAGGTCGGCACCAGCTCGACCAGCCGCTCGCGGTCGCCGTCGAGCTGCTCGATGGAGGTGGCCAGCGCGGACCGGAACGACTCGATCACCTCGGGGTTCTCCTGGGCGTACTGCTCGGTGGTCAGCCACCCGGCCACGGGCATGCCCTCGACCGGGCCGCTGAACAGCGGGAAGAGCACCCGGTGGCCGGCCGCCAGGGCCGAGGCCTGGAAGGGCTCGACCTGCCAGATGGCGTCCACGTCGCCGGCTTCGAGGGCGGCGGCCATGTCCGGCAGCGGCAGCTCGAGGAACTGGATCGTCGAGATGTCGACGCCGGCGTCCTCCAGGACGGCGTTGATCGCAACCGTGCCGATGTTCTGCAGGTTGTTGACCGCGATCCGGGCGCCGGCCAGGTCAGCCGGGCCCTGGAAGGGGGAGTCGGCCGCGACCATGATCGCGTGGTCGGTGGCGCCGACGTCGTTGCCGGCCACGATCCGCACCGGCAGCCCCTGCTGCGCCGCCAGCACCGCCGAGGTGTAGTTGCCGTAGGTGATGTCGTACTCGCCGGCGATCAGCGAGGGGATCGCCTGGGCGCCGCCGGAGGTCTGCTCGAGCGTCACGTCCAGCCCGGCGTCGTCGAACAGGCCGGTCTCCTCGGCGTTCACCGCGGTCGCCGTGTGCACGAGCGGGAAGTAGCCCAGCGTCAGCGCCGCCGGGCCCGACTCACCGCCGCCCTCGCCACCTCCGCTGCCGGCATCGTCGTCGGAGCCGCACGCGGCCAGCACGAGCGTGGCCGCGCAGCCGAGCGCGAGCCCGGCCAGCCGGCGACGGGGGTGGGTGGCAGGTGCAGACATCGATGCAGGTCTCCTTCTCGGATGGCGGCAGGGGTGCCGCGCACGAGGAGGATGGTGCGGTGCCCGTCACACCGGGACCCAGCCTTCTCTCAACAGATGAGAGGAGAGTGGGCCGAGGGAGGTGGGGCGCGTCACGCTGACGTCAACCGCGACCCCCGACCCGGGAGTGCTCCTGTGACCGTCGACAGCCCGCCCACCAGCGACGCCCCCGTCCTGGACGACGACCCGTTCGGTACCGAGGTGCTGACCGACCCCTACGACTTCCACCGCCGGCTGCGCGACGCCGGCCCGGTGGTCTTCCTCCCCCGGTACGGCATCTACGCCATGGGCCGCTTCGAGGAGGTCAAGGCGTCGCTGCAGGACTGGGAGACCTTCGTCTCCAGCCGCGGCGCGGGCCTCGCGGACTTCGCCAAGGAGAAGCCGTGGCGGCCGCCGAGCCTGCTGCTGGAGGCCGACCCGCCGGACCACACCGTCGTCCGGACGGCGATGAACGGCGTCCTCTCCCCGCGCACGATGCGCACGCTGCGGGAGCGCTTCGCCGCACCGGCGCGGGAGATCGCCGAGCGGCTGGTCGAGCAGGGCACCTTCGACGCGGTCACCGACCTGGCCGAGGTCTACCCGCTGCGGGTCTTCCCCGACGCCGTCGGCCTGCCCGAGGAGGGCCGGGAGAACCTGCTGCCCTACGGCGGGCTGGCGTTCAACGCCTTCGGCCCGGACAACGAGCTGCGTCGGAACGCGCTGGCCACCGCCGCACCGGTGCAGTCCTGGATCTGGGAGCAGTGCCAGCGGGAGCACCTGGCGCCCGGCGGTTTCGGCGCGCAGATCTGGGAGGCCGCCGACCGCGGGGAGATCACCCACGAGCAGGCCCCGATGCTGGTGCGCTCGCTGCTCACCGCCGGCCTCGACACCACCGTCTACGGCATCGCCAACACCGTCTACGCGCTCTCCCGCTTCCCCGACCAGTGGGCGCAGATCCACGCGCAGCCGGCCAAGGCCAAGTTCGCCTACGACGAGGCGCTGCGCTGGGAGTCCCCGGTGCAGACCTTCTTCCGCACCACCAGCCGGGACGTCGACGTCGCCGAGACGACGATCCCCGAGGGCACGAAGGTGCTGCTGTTCCTCGGCTCGGCCAACCGCGACCCGCGGCACTGGGGCGAGGACGCCGAGCAGCTCGACATCAGCCGGCGCACGGCCGGGCACGTCGCCTTCGGCATGGGCATCCACCAGTGCGTCGGCCAGCCGGTGGCCCGCCTGGAGACCGAGCTGGTGCTCTCCGCCCTCGCCGAGCGGGCCCGCACCATCGAGCCGGCCGGAGAGCCCACGCCGAAGCTGAACAACACCCTCAAGGGCTGGGCCAGCGTCCCGGTGCGGGTGGTCCCCGCCTGACGGCGTCCTCGTCCCAGGGGGTGGCGCCCCCGGCCGGCGGGAGGTCGGCGGACAGCCAGCGTCCGGTGAGAACGGCGGCCAGCGTCATCAGCGCCCCGAGGACCGGGCCGGCCGCCGCACCGAGCACCGTCGCTCCCGCCACGGCGGCCGGCAGGCAGCCGGCGGCCGTCGCCCACCCGGCTCCCCAGACCAGCGACCGGCCGGGCGCGACGAACGCCCCGGGGGCGGCCCGGTGCGGACGGTGCGGCTCGACGACGGGCATGGTGCCTCCTCCCGCGGTGGTCCCCCGAGGGGTGCACGCCGGAGGGTGCGTTGCCATCCTCCAGGTGCGGTCGCCATCAACTCTCCATGTGGGGTCGAGGCCGGTGTCGTCGCCCGGCCGCCGGGTACAGCCGGGCTGACGGCGAGGAGGACGAGCATGCCGCGTGACCCCCGACCGGGCGAGGACGACGTCGACCGCGACGACGCGCAGGCGCTGACCCGCGCGACCGGCGGCGGCGACAGCGACGCCCCCGACGCGCCGACCACCACCGGCACCGGCGGGTCGGGCGAGTTCGTCGGCCGCGTCGCCGGCGGGGACGACGTCGGGTACGCGGGCGAGACCGGCGCGGAGCGGCGGGCGGCCGAGGAGCGCTGAGCGTTCCACCGAGCGCGTCGCCCGGTTCTGCTCTCCAGAAAGTCCTGCGTGACCGCTCGTGCCGCGGGTCACGATCGTCCGGCGGGTGATCGCCACCCGCGGGGACCGAGAGGGGCCGCCGTGCGCGAGGACACCACGTCGACGAGGTCCCGCGAGCAGCGCGCCACGCTCGCGGAGGCCAACCACATCCTCGTCGACCAGGGCATCCTCGACGCCTTCGGGCACGTGAGCGTCCGATCCGCCGACGACCCGGACACCTTCCTGCTCGCCCGGAACCTCGCGCCCGGCCTCGTGCAGGCCGACGACGTCCAGCTGTTCACCCTCGACGGGACCACCGACGACCCCCGGCCGCCGTACCTCGAGCGGCACATCCACGGGGAGATCTACCGCGCCCGGCCGGACGTGCACGCCGTCGTGCACAGCCACTCGCCGGCGGTCATCCCGTTCGGCGTCGCAGGCACCCCGCTGCGGCCGGTCCTGCACATGGCCGGGTTCCTGGCCCCCGAGGCGCCCGTGTTCGAGGCGCGGGACACCCTCGGGTCCGGCTCGGACCTGCTGGTGCGGACGCCGCAGTCCGGGGTGGCGCTGGCGGGGGCCCTCGGCCGGTCCTCGGTGGTCCTCATGCGGGGCCACGGGGCGACCGCGGTCGGCGCCTCGGTGGAGGAGGCCGTCTACCGGGCCGTCTACACCGAGGTCAACGCCCGTGCCCAGGCCGAGGCGCTGCGCCTGGGTGGCTGCACCTACCTCACCGACGAGGAGGCCGCCGCGACCGTGGCCACCAACACCCCGCAGCTCCCGCGCGCGTGGGGCTTCTGGCGCGACCGCGCCCACCGGCCCTGACCGGTCCTCGCACCCCTCGGACCCGCACGACCCCCGTCCCCGTTCTGCGAAGGAGCTGCCCCGTGACCGGATCCAGGTCCCGCGTCGCCGCCGCCGGTGTCGCCGCCCTGCTCGCCCTCGCCGCCTGCGGCGGTTCCGACGACGACGCCGCCGGGGGTGCCGCGGAGGAGGGCGGCCTGACCCCCGTCACCATCGGCACCCAGCCCATCGTCGACTCGGCCCCGCTCTACCTCGGCGTCGACCAGGGCTTCTTCGAGGAGGAGGGGCTCGATCTCACCATCGAGTCGGCCGTCGGCGGGGCGGCCGTCGTCCCCAGCGTCGTCTCCGGCGAGTTCGAGTTCGGGCGGGGGAACGTCCTCTCCACGATGATCGCCGTCGACGAGGGGCTGCCCCTGCAGTGCATCACCAACGCCAACTCCACCGCCGGCAACCCCGACTTCGGCGCCGTCGTGGTGCCCGGGGACTCGCCGATCCAGTCGATGGCCGACCTGCCCGGCAACACCGTCTCGGTCAACACCCTGAACAACATCGGGGACACGACCATCCGGTCGGTCGTCGAGGACGCCGGTGGGGACCCGCAGGGCGTCGAGTTCGTCGAGATCCCCTTCCCCGATGCGCCGGCCGCGCTCCAGACCGGTCAGGTGGACGCCGCCTGGATCCTCGACCCGTTCCTCACCGAGGCCGTCGACGCCGGGGCGCGGGTGCTGTCCTACAACTTCTCCGACTTCCACCCGGAGCTCGACATCTCCTGCGTCTTCACGTCGCAGCAGCTGATGCAGGAGCAGCCGGAGCTGGTCGAGGCCTTCCAGCGGGCCATGAACCGGTCGCTGGAGTTCTCGCAGGAGAACCCGGACGAGGTCCGACGGATCACCGGCACGTACACCGAGATCGACCCGGCAGTCCTCGAGCGCATCGTCATCCCGACGTTCCGGACCGAGTTCAGCCGCGAGGCCCTCGAGCGGCTCGGCGCGAAGGCCACGGAGTACGGGACGCTGTCCGAGGAGCCGGACCTCGACCAGTTCCTGCCCTGACCCCCGGGCGGCCCCCTGCAGGGTCCCGCCGCGGCCCCGTCCAGAGGCTCGCCGCGAGCCTGCGAGCGGTGAGGAGGACGGGGTACTTCCACGGTGGGGGGCAGGGGGTCCTCTCTCAGTCCCGCGGGCGCCGCCGGATCCGCGAGCCCAGCCAGGTGACCGGGTCGAACCGGCGGTCCACGACGCGCTCCTTGAGCGGGATGATCCCGTTGTCGGTGAGGTGGATGCCCTCCGGGCACACCTCGGAGCAGCACTTGGTGATGTTGCAGTAGCCCAGGCCGAACTCGTCCTGCGCGGCGTCCTTGCGGTCGACGACGTCCAGCGGGTGCATGTCGAGCTCGGCCAGCCGGATGAGGAACCGCGGGCCGGCGAAGACGGCCTTGTTGGCCTCGTGGTCGCGGATCACGTGGCAGGTGTCCTGGCAGAGCCAGCACTCGATGCACTTGCGGAACTCCTGCGGGCGCTCCACGTCGACCTGCTGCATCCGGTGGTTGCCGTCGCCGTCGCGGGGTCGCGGGGTGAAGGCCGGGACCTGCGCGGCCTTCTCGTAGTTGAACGCCACGTCGGTGACGAGGTCGCGGATGACGGGGAAGGCCCGCAGCGGGGTGACGGTGATCGTCTCGCTCTCGGCGAAGGTGCTCATCCGGGTCAGGCACATCAGCCGCGGCCGCCCGTTGATCTCCGCGCTGCAGGAGCCGCACTTGCCGGCCTTGCAGTTCCACCGGACGGCGAGGTCACCGGCCTGGGTGGCCTGCAGCCGGTGGATGATGTCGAGCACGACCTCGCCCTCGTTGACCGGGACGGTGAAGGTCTGCAGGTCCCCGCCGGACGCGTCCCCGCGCCACACCCGGAACGTCGCGTCGTAGCTCACGCGGAGCCCTCCTCGAAGACCTCGGCGAGCTCGGGTGGCATGGCCGGCAGAGGTTGCCGGGCCACGGCCACCCCGCCGTCCGGCGTCCGCCTGCAGACCAGGTTGGTCCGCGCCCACTCGACGTCCGCGGCGGGGAAGTCGTCGCGGGTGTGCCCGCCGCGGCTCTCCTCCCGCGCGAGGGCGGCCCGGGCGATGCACTCGCTGACCAGCAGCATGTGCGGCAGGTCCAGCGCCAGGTGCCAGCCCGGGTTGTACTGCCGGTGCCCCTCGACCGAGAGGGCGGCCACGCGCTGCTTGAGGGCGGCGATCCGCTCCAGGGCCCGCTCCATCTCCGGCGCGGTGCGGATGATGCCGACCAGGTCGTGCATCGTCTGCTGCAGGTCCTGCTGCACCGTGTAGGGGTTCTCGCCGCCCTCCCGCTCGAAGGGCGCGAGCGCGGCCCGGGCGGCGTCGGCGAGCGCCTCGTCGGCCAGCGCGACCAGGCCGGCCCGCTTCTGGGCGTGCTCGGTGGCGGCCAGCCCGGCCCGGCGGCCGAACACCAGCAGGTCCGACAGGGAGTTGCCGCCCAGCCGGTTGGAGCCGTGCATGCCGCCGGCGACCTCACCGGCGGCGAACAGCCCGGGCACGCGGGCGGCCTCGGTGTCCGGGTCGACCTCCACCCCGCCCATGACGTAGTGGCAGGTGGGCCCGACCTCCATCGGCTCGGCGGTGATGTCGACGTCGGCCAGCTCCTTGAACTGGTGGTACATCGACGGCAGCCGCTTGCGGATGTACTCGGCGTCCCGGCGCGAGGCGATGTCGAGGAAGACGCCGCCGTGCGGCGAGCCCCGGCCGGCCTTGACCTCGCTGTTGATCGCGCGGGCCACCTCGTCGCGGGGGAGCAGCTCCGGTGGCCGCCGGTTGTTCTTCTTGTCGGTGTACCAGCGGTCGGCCTCGTCCTCGGTCTCCGCGGTCTCCTTGCGGAAGAAGTCGGGGATGTAGTCGAACATGAAGCGGTTGCCGGCCGAGTTCCGGAGGACGCCGCCGTCGCCGCGGACGCTCTCGGTGACCAGGATCCCGCGCACCGACGGCGGCCAGACCATCCCCGTCGGGTGGAACTGGACGAACTCCATGTTCACCAGCGAGGCGCCGGCCTGCAGCGCCAGGGAGTGGCCGTCGCCGGTGTACTCCCACGAGTTCGAGGTGACCTTGTAGGCCTTGCCGATGCCGCCGGTGGCCAGCACCACCGACGGCGCCTGCCAGGCGACGAAGCGCCCGGACTCGCGCCAGTAGCCGAACGCCCCGGTGATCCCCTCCGCGTCGGTGAGCAGCCGGGTGACCGTGCACTCCATGTAGACGTCGACGCCGAGGGCGACGGTGCGCTGCTGCAGGGTGCGGATCAGCTCCAGCCCGGTGCGGTCGCCGACGTGGGCCAGGCGGGCGTAGCGGTGGCCGCCGAAGTCGCGCTGGCTGATCAGGCCGTCGGCGGTGCGGTCGAACAGCGCGCCCCAGTCCTCGAGCTCGCGGACCCGGTCGGGCGCCTCCTGCGCGTGCAGCTGGGCCATGCGCCAGTGGTTGAGCATCTTCCCGCCGCGCATGGTGTCCCGGAAGTGCACCCGCCAGTTGTCCTCGGGATAGGCGTTGCCCATGGCCGCGGCGATACCGCCCTCGGCCATGACCGTGTGCGCCTTGCCCAGCAGGGACTTGCACACCACCGCGGTGCGCGCGCCCTGCTCGTGCGCGGCGATCGCGGCCCGCAGGCCCGCGCCGCCGGCGCCCACGACCACGACGTCGTAGTCGTGCCGCTCGAGTTCCACCATCAGAAGAACTCCTGCTCAGAAGAAGCGAAGGTCGGAGATCGTGCCCGTGGCCAGCAGGAAGACGTAGAAGTCGGCCAGCGCGACGCTGACCAGCGAGGCCCACGCGAACTGCATGTGCCGGCCGTTCAGGCGCGAGACGACCGTCCAGAACCGGTAGCGCAGCGGGTGCCGCGAGAAGGAGTTCAGCCGGCCGCCGACGATGTGCCGGCACGAGTGGCAGGACAGCGAGTAGAGGGCCAGCAGCGTGGCGTTGGCCAGCAGGATGAGCGTGCCCAGGCCCATGTGCCCCCACGCGCCGGTCTCGTCGCGGAAGGCGAGGACGGCGTCGTAGAACAGGATGACGTTGATGACCAGGGCCGCGTAGAGGAAGTAGCGGTGCACGTTCTGGCCCAGCAGCGGGAGCCGCGACTCCCCGGTGTAGCGCCGGTGCGGCTCGGCGACCGCGCAGGCCGGCGGCGAGAGCCAGAACGACCGGTAGTAGGCCTTCCGGTAGTAGTAGCAGGTCATCCGGATGCCCAGCGGGAAGATCAGGATGTAGATCGCGGGGGAGATCCACGACGGGCCGGTGAACAGCTCCGGGAAGGTGTCGCCCTCGCAGGCCGTGGTGAGGCACGGCGAGTAGAACGGCGAGATGTAGGGCTCGGCGAAGTAGTACGCGTTCTGGAACGCCCGGAACGACGAGTAGGCGATGAACGCGAGCAGCGCCAGGACGGTGAGCAGCGGCTGCACCCACCAGCGGTCCGTGCGCAGCGTGCGGGCCGCGATCGCGGCGCGGCGCGGGGGGTGGGCCCCGTTCCCTCCACCCGGGGTGACCGCTCCGGTCCCGCGGGGCGCAGTGGCCGTCACCGGAGGCTGCGGCCCGGAGTGCTCACTTCGCCGTCGTAGCCGTCGTCCCACATGACCGGGTCGTACGCCCGGGCCCCGACGACCTCGACCCCGCGGGCGCTGCCGCACAGCAGGTTGAGGTCGTCGCGCAGCCGGGCGACGTCGATCTTGAGTCGGCGTGAGTCCACGGTGTCCCCGAAGCGTCGGGTGAGCGGGCCGCAGGCCTGCTCGAGTGCGTCGACGGCCCGGCGGGCCGCCGCCACGTCCTGCTCCAACGACATCGCTGCCCCCAGTGCCGGGAAAACGCCGCCGCCGCGGCGGAAGGAGCGCAGTCGATCACGGACGGTGGTCCCATGGGAAGGGGGCCGCTCAGCTCTCGGACCGGTCGCGGTCATGGCAGCGTCGGCCGGCACCGTCCGGTCACCGCGCCGATCGACCGCCGTCGTGTCGGCACCGTCCGGGGGAGGTGGCGGTGCCCGGTGCGCTCAGTGCTTCTTGTCGTGCGTCAGCCGTTCCATCTGGGTCGTGGTGTCGGCCTTCGCCTTGCGCTCGGTGCGCTTCTCCTTGAGGGACTTGCCGGACTTCTTCGACATCGAGTGCCGGGGGGACTTGTCGGCCATGGGAGCTCCCTCATCGGGAGCCTGAGCGGCTCCGTGGTCGGAGGCTACGCGCGGCGAGGACTGCCGTGGGGTCGCCCGGCGCGGTCCGGTCAGCCGCGCGGCGTGCAGGGCCGGCTCAACCGCCTGCGGCGGCGCGCTCCAGGCCGTCGAGGAGCAGGTCGAGCCCGAAGGCGAACTCGGCGCCGTAGGAGTAGCCGGGCCGCAGGACGTGCTCGGTCATGATCTCGACCATGTGCGGATAGGCCCCGTCCGGGAACGCCGCCAGCATCGCCGGCGCGAGCTCGGCGGCCTCCTCGGCGGTGTCGAACGGCAGCCCGCGCTCCTGCAGGGCGAAGCCGTAGACGTAGCTGTCGATCAGCGAGTACGCGTGCGCGGCCAGCGCGACCGAGAACCCGGCGCCGCGCAGGCAGCCGAGGACGGCGTCGTGCTGGCGCAGCGTCTCCGGGCCGGGTGAGGTCCGCGACTCCATGAGGCCGATCGCCCAGCGGTGCCGGGTGAGCGCCTCGCGGACCGAGACGGCGCGGCCGCGCAGCGCCGTCCGCCAGCCGGCCGTGGGGGAGGGCAGCTCGATCTCGGCGAAGACGACGTCGACCATGCCGTCGAGCAGGTCGTCCTTGTTGGCCACGTGGTTGTAGAGCGACATGGCCTCGACGCCGAGGGCCTCGCCGAGCTTGCGCATGCTCAGTGCCTCGACGCCGATCTCGTCGGCCAGAGCGACGGCGACCCGGAGCACCCGCTCGCGGCTGAGCGGGGTGCGCGTTCGGCGTGGGCCCTCGGTCATCGGCACCTCCTGAGTTCCGGCTCTTGACGACCTTACGCCGTAAGTACCATACTTACGGCGTAAGTCCCCTCAGGAACGGAGCCGCACGATGACCGGTCGGACCGAGGGCGCCACGCGCGCCGAGTGCATGACGGCCGTGGTGCAGGACCGCTACGGAGCCGCCCCGGAGGAGGTCCTCCGCGTCGGCGAGCGCGACCTGCCGGTGCCCGGCGACGGCGAGGTGCTCGTCCGGGTGCGCGCCGCGAGCGTCGACATGGGCACCTGGCACGTGATGGCCGGGCTGCCCTACCCGATCCGGGCGGCCGGCTTCGGCGTCCGCCGTCCCAAGGCGGCCAACCCCGGACGCACCCTGGCCGGCACGGTGGTCGCCGTCGGGACGGGGGTGAGCGGGTTCGGGCCCGGCGACGAGGTCTACGGCGTCGGCTCGGCCTGCTTCGCCGAGTACGCGACCGCCCCCGCGGCCAAGCTCGTGGCCCGTCCGTCCGCGCTGCCGCCCGAGCAGGCGGCGGCCGCGCCGATCTCCGGGCTCACCGCCCTGCAGGCGGTGCGCGACCACGGGCGGGTGCGGTCCGGGCAGCGGGTGCTGGTCATCGGCGCCTCGGGCGGGGTGGGCAGCTTCGCCGTCCAGATCGCCAAGGCGTACGGGGCCGAGGTCACCGGCGTGTGCCGGACGTCGAAGGTCGAGGCGGTCCGGGCGCTGGGTGCCGACCACGTCGTCGACCACACTCGCGAGGACCCGACCGACGGCCGGCAGCGCTATGACGTCGTCCTCGACATCGGCGGCAACCGCCGGCTGGCCCACCTCCGCCGGGCGCTCACCCCGCGCGGCCGGCTGGTCATCGTCGGCGGCGAGAACGGCGGCCGGTGGCTGGGCGGCACCGACCGGCAGCTGCGGGCGCAGGCGCTGTCCCCGTTCCTCCGCCAGCACCTGGGCACCTTCGTCGCCCGGGAGAACGCCGCGGACCTCGCGGTGCTGGACGAGCTGATCGCCTCCGGCGCGGTCACCCCGCTGGTCGACCGGGTGTTCCCGCTCGCGGAGACGGCCGCCGCCGTGCGCCGGGTGCTCGACGGTCAGGCCGTCGGCAAGGTCGTCGTCGCCGTCCGGTGACCCGCACCGGGTACCGACCGCCGCAGTCCCGACGGTCGGTACCGCGCGGTCAGTGCTCGACCAGCCAGACGGCGGTGTTCGGCGGCAGTGCGACGCTGCCGGCCGAGTGGTGCACGTGCGCCGTCGAGGCCATCAGCAGGGTGCCGCGGCAGCGGACCAGCACCGTCTCGGCGCCCATGTTGACCACGCACCGCACCGTCTCGTCGGCGCCGACCGAGCGGACCGTCAGGACGTCGCCCTGCGTGCTCACCGTCGCCTCGCCGGAGCTGAACGCCGGGTGGGCCTTGCGGACAGCCAGCGCCTGCCGGTGCAGGTGCAGCATCGAGCCGGTGTGCTCGGCCTGCCGGGAGACGGCGTAGCGGCGCCACTCCGGCGGGACCGGCAGCCACGGGTCCTGGGCGCCGTCGGGGGAGAAGCCGACCCCGGGGGTGGAGTTCCACGGCATCGGGACGCGGCAGCCGTCCCGGCCGGCCCGGGCCCCGCCGCTGCGCAGGAAGATCGGGTCCTTCTTGGCCTCGTCGGGGACGGTGGCCTGGGGCAGCCCCAGCTCGTCACCGGCGTAGAGGTAGGCCGAGCCCGGCAGGGCCAGCATCAGCAGCGCGGCCGCGCGGGCGCGCGCGGCGCCAACCGGCCCGCCGCCGAAGCGGGTGACCTGGCGCTCCTTGTCGTGGTTGCCGAGCACCCAGGAGACCGGCGCGCCGACCTGCCCGTAGGCCGCCAGGGCGCCGGAGATCGCCTCGGCGAACGAGCCGGTCTCCCACGACGACTTCAGCAGCCGGAACGACAGCGCCTGGTGCATCTCGTCGGGCCGCGAGTACAGCGCCACCTGGTCCAGGTCGGCCAGGCAGACCTCGCCGACCAGCATCGTGTCGGGGTACTCGTCGCAGATCTCGCGCCAGCGCCGCCACACGTCGTGCACCTCGGGCTGGTTCCAGGTCATCGCCTGCTCCGGTCCGTGGCCGAAGAGGGTGGGGGCGTAGAAGCCGGGATTGTCCCGCAGCGCGGCGTCCTTGAAGAGGCCGTAGGCGACGTCGACGCGGAAGCCGCTCACCCCCCGGTCGAGCCAGAACCGCAGGGTGCGCTCGAAGTCGGCCGCGACGGCCGGGTCCCGCCAGTTGAGGTCGGGCTGCTCGGGGGCGAACAGGTGCAGGTACCACCGGCCGTCGGGGGTGCGCGACCAGGCCGGCCCGCCGAAGAGGGACTGCCAGTTGTTCGGCGGCTCCTCCGACGGCGGCGCGAAGTGGTAGCGCGCGGCCTCGGGTGAGTCGGGGTCGGCGAGCGCCGTCCGGAACCACGCGTGCTGGTCGGAGGTGTGGTTGGGAACGACGTCGAGCAGCACCCGCAGGCCCACCCGGCGGGCGTCGTCCACCAGCGCCTCGAGCTCGCTGACGTCGCCGTACTCCGGGTCGACGGCGCGGTAGTCGATGACGTCGTACCCGCCGTCGGCACCGCCGGAGGGGTAGTGCGGGTTGATCCAGACCGCGTCCACGCCCAGCCAGGCCAGGTAGGGCAGCTTGCTGCGCAGACCGGCCAGGTCGCCGATGCCGTCGCCGTCGCTGTCGGCGAACGAGCGCAGGTAGACCTGGTAGACGACGGCGCTGCGCCACCAGGGTGACGGAGCGGGGGCGAGGGCGATCCGGCGCTGGATCGAGGTGCTCGCGGTGGAGAGGCGGCGTGCCATGTGGGCACTATCGGCAGTCTCACGGCACGTCGCGTGTGTCATGGATCACGAAGTACGCCCGTTCTCCTGGCGAACTTCGCCAACAGAGGAGGCTGTCCATGGGAGTTGCGCCGGACCAGGAGCTGGTCGACATGGTCGCCGCCTTCGTCGACGAGCAGGTCCGCCCGCGTGTCCGCGAGTTCGAGCGGGACGACGTGTACCCCGAGCCGCTGATCGAGGCGATGAAGCAGCTCGGCTTCTTCGGGCTGCTCGTGCCGGAGGAGTACGGCGGCACCGGGCTCGGGACGCCGGCCTTCGCACGGGTCAGCGCCGAGCTCGCGCGCGGCTGGATGAGCCTGGCCGGCGCCATCGGCGGCCACTCGGTGGTCGCCTACCTGCTGACCCGCTTCGGCACCGACGAGCAGCGGCAGCGGTACCTGCCGGGCATGGCCGACGGCTCGCTGCGCGCCACGATGGCCCTCACCGAACCGGGTGGCGGCAGCGACCTGCAGGCCATGCGGACCGTCGCCCGGCCCGACGGCGGCGACCTCGTCGTCACCGGCTCGAAGACCTGGATCTCCAACGCCGCGCACGCCGGCCTGTTCGCGCTGCTGTGCAAGACCGACGCCGACGCGCGGCCCCGGCACGCCGGCATCAGCGTGCTGCTGGTGGAGCCCGCCCCCGGCCTGACCGTCTCGCCCGGCCTGCCCAAGCTCGGCTACCGGGGGGTGGAGGCCTGCGAGGTCGCCCTCGACGGGGTCCGGGTGCCGGCCGGCCGGGTGCTCGGTGGCGTGCCCGGCCACGGATGGGCGCAGATGATGTCCGGCCTCGAGGTGGGCCGGATCCAGGTGGCCGCCCGCGCGGTCGGAGTGGCCCAGGCCGCGCTGGACGACGCGGTGCGCTACAGCCAGGAGCGGGAGACCTTCGGGCGGCCGATCTGGCAGCACCAGGCGGTCGGCAACCTCATCGCCGACATGGCCACCAAGGTGCGGGCGGCCCGCCTGATGACGGTCGACGCGGCGGAGCGCTTCGACTCCGGCGAGCGCAGCGACCTGGAGGCCGGGATGGCCAAGCTGTTCGCCTCCGAGGTCGCCGCGCAGGTCACCCTCGACGCGCTGCGGGTGCACGGCGGCTACGGCTACTCCAAGGAGTACGACGTGGAGCGGTACTACCGCGACGCGCCGCTGATGATCGTCGGCGAGGGGACCAACGAGATCCAGCGCAACGTCATCGCCGCGCAGGTCATCGCCCGCAACCGCATCGACGGACGCTGAACGCCGTCGTCCTCGGGGGCCGTCGTCCTCGGAGGGCCATCGTGGCCACTTCGGCCCTGGCTGGGGCCGGCCGACCTCACCGGGGCGCCGCCGGACCCGCGCTGTAGCGCGAGGACGGCGACCACACCGCGGGTCCGGTCCCGGCCCGACTAGGGCGTCGCGGGCGACAGCACCGCCTCCGGCACGGCCGCCGGCTCGGGGCGACGCCACGGCCGGACGACGGTGAGGACGAGGGCCAGCGAGAGGGCGCTCGTCGTGAGCATCGTCGCGGCCATCACCGTCCCGGTGGTGCCGAGCAGCGAGGCCACCGGCGGCAGCACGGCGCCGACGCCGAACGAGGTCATCCCGAGCAGCGCCGCGGCGGACCCGGCCGACGACGCGTGCGGCCCCAGCGCGAGCGCGGTGTTGTTCGCCCCGATCCCGCCGACGCAGGTGATGACGAGGAACAGCGGCACGAGCAGCGCGGCCAGGTGGCCGGTGAGGGCGCCGGCGACCAGCGCCGCCGCGGCCGTGACGATGGCGGCCAGCGCGACGACCAGCAGCCGCGCCGGGCCCAGGCGCATGACGAGCGCGCCGTTGAGCTGGGCGCCGAGCACCAGGCCGACCGCGTTGGCGGCGAACACCAGCGAGAAGCCCTGCGGGCCCAGGCCGTACTCCTCCTGCAGCACGAACGAGCTCATCGAGATGTAGGCGAACAGCGTCGCGCCGTGCAGCCCGCTCACGGCCATGTGGCCCGCGAAGGTCCGGTCGGTGACCAGGCCGCCCAGCTGGCGCAGCTGGGCGCGGGATCCCGTGGTGTGCCGCGCGGCCGGCGGCAGCGTCTCGGGCAGGGCGGCGCGCGACCCCAGCAGGATCAGCGCGCCGATCACCGCCAGCGCCACGAACAGCCCCCGCCAGTCGGCGAACCGCAGGATCTGGCCGCCGACCACCGGGGCGACCACCGGCGCCAGCCCGAAGACCAGCATGAGCTGGGAGAACACCTGCGCGGCCCGGCGTCCCTCGAACAGGTCGCGCACCACGGCCCGCGCGATGACGATGCCCGCCCCGCCGGCCAGGCCCTGCACGAAGCGGAGCGCCAGCAGCAGCCAGACCGACGTCGCCAGCGCGCACAGCGCGGAGGTCAGCACGAACAGCGCCACCCCGGCCAGCAGCGGACGGCGGCGGCCCAGCCGGTCGCTGAGCGGTCCGGCGACCAGCTGCCCGAGGGCCAGGCCCACCAGGCAGGTCGCCATCGTCGCCTGCGCCAGCGAGGGGGAGGTGCCCAGCACCCGCGCCATGTCCGGCAGGCCCGGCAGGTAGAGGTCGGTGGACAGCGGCCCGAAGGCGGTCAGCGCGCCGAGGACCAGGTACAGGCTGCGGCGGGTCCGCGGGTGCGCCATGGAGCTCCTGTCGTCGTCGGGTCGTTGCCCAGGTCAACAGTCTCCCCGGCGCGGGACCCCGGCGAGCGCGCCGTCCCGGACGGCGGAACGCGGTCGTTGTCCGGGACGGCACCGCCGGTCAGGGTCGGGCCAGCTCAGCCGCCCCGACCCCCAGGAGACGATCCGTGCCCCCCTCGCCCGACGGCGTGCCCCTGCCGTCCGACCTCGTCGGCATCGGCCCGGCCCGCAGCGCGCACGACCGGCGCACCGCGCTTCGCGCCGCGCTGGCCGACGCGCGCGCCACCGGCCGGCCGCTGGTCGTGCCCGGGGTGACCGACGCCGCCGGGCTGCGCCTGGTCCAGCAGGCCGGCTTCGGCGCCGCCTACGCCACCGGTGCGGGCCTGGCCAACGCCGTCCACGGCCTGCCCGACGTCGGCCTGGTGACCCTGCCCGAGGTGGTCGAGCACGTCGGCCGCCTCGGCCTCGCCGCCGACCTGCCGCTCGTCGTGGACGCCGACACGGGGTACGGCGGGCCGCTGTCGGCGATGCGGGCGGTCCGGCTGCTGGAGCGCGCCGGGGCCGCGGCGATCCAGCTCGAGGACCAGGAGATGCCCAAGCGCTGCGGGCACTTCGACAGCCACCGGCTCATCCCCGCCGAGCACATGCAGGCCAAGCTGCAGGCCGCCCGCGACGCCCGGGAGGACGACGCCCTGGTGCTCGTCGCCCGCACCGACGCCCGCAGCGCCGAGGGCATCGACGAGGCGATCCGCCGCGGCGCGGCCTACGTCGAGGCCGGCGCCGACGTGCTGTTCGTCGAGGCTCCCCGCACCGTCGAGGAGCTGGCGCGGGTCGGCCGCGAGCTGGCCGGGGTGCCGCTGGTGGTCAACGTCGTCGAGGGCGGCAAGACCCCCGAGCTGAGCGTGGAGGCGTACGGCGACCTCGGTTTCTCCTTCGTGCTGTACGCCAACTTCGTCATGCGCGCCGCGCTCCGGGCCGCCGCCGACGCGCTCGCCCACCTGGCCGCCGAGGGCGAGACCCGCTCCTACAGCGACCGGATCGCCGCCTGGCACGTGCGCCAGGAGCTGTTCCACCTGCCCGCCTACCAGGCCGCGGAGCGGCACTACGACCGGCCGTGGGCGTCCCGGTGAGCGCAGCCCCGGGACCCGGCTACGACGTCGTCGTGGTCGGCGGCGGCCTGGCCGGGTGCGCCGCGCTGCTGTCGGCCGCCGAGCAGGGCGCCCGCGCGGTGCTGCTGGAGCGCCGGGAGGAGACCGGCGGCAGCACCGTCCTGTCCGCCGGGCTGTCGGCCTTCGCCGGCACCGACGAGCAGGCCGCCCAGGGCATCGCGGACTCCGCCGACCTGCTGCGCGCCGACCTCCTGACCACCGGGCACCACGTCAACGACCCTGCCCTCGTCGACGCCTACTGCGCGCACCAGGAGGAGACCTACCGCTGGTTCCGGGGCCTGGGGATCCGCTACGGCACGGTGCACGCCGCCGCCGGGCAGAGCGTGCCGCGCTCGCACCCCACCGACACCCGCCGGCTGCTCGACGTGCTCACCGCCCGCGCCGCCGAGCTCGGCGCCCCCGTGGTCACCGGAGTGCGGGTGCGCCGGCTGCTCACCGAGGACGGCCGGGTCACCGGGGTCGAGGCGGAGACCGGCGACGGCGTCGTCGAGGTGCGCGCGGCGGCCGTCGTCCTCGCGACCGGCGGCTTCTCGCAGAACCCGGAGCTGCTGGCCCGGTTCGCCCCGCAGATGCGGCTGGCCCGCCGCGAGGGTGGAGCGGGCAGCCAGGGCGACGGCCTGCTCATGGGGATGAAGCTCGGCGCCGGCGTCGTCGACACGCCCTACGTCAAGGGCACCTACGGCATCTACCCCGAGGACGTCCCGGGGGAGCGCGGCACCGGCATCCTCGCCGTCTACAAGGGCGCGATCGCGGTCAACCGGGAGGGACGGCGGTTCGTCGACGAGTCCCGGCCGTACAAGGAGCTGGGCGACGCGAGCCTGGCCCAGCCCGGCGGCGTCACCTACCAGGTCTTCGACGCCGGGGTGATGGCCCGCAGCGACGACGAGACGCCGATCTACGACTTCGCCGCCCGCGAGCGCAGCGGCCTGCTGACCGTCGCCGACGGCCTGCCCGAGCTGGCCGACGCGCTGGGCCTGCCCGCCGCGGAGCTGGTGGCCACCGTCGAGCGGTACGACGCGGCGATCGACGCCGGGACCCCCGACGAGCAGGGCCGGGTGCACCTCTCCGGCGGCGTGGGGGAGCGGGTCCCGCTGCGGACGCCGCCGTTCTACGCCCAGCCGAGCACGACCGTCGTGCTGGCCACGTACTGCGGGCTCACCGTCGACCCGACGTGCGCCGTCCGCGACGTGTTCGGCGACCCGATCCCCGGCCTGCTGGCCGCGGGCGAGGTGGTCGGCGGCTTCCACGGAGGCGGCTACATGACCGGCACGTCGATCGGGAAGAGCGGCGTCTTCGGGCGGATCGCCGGCCGCACCGCCGCCGCCCTGGCCCGCGCCGCCACGGTGGGCGCCCGGTGAGCGCCGACCCGTTCGACCTCACCGGGCAGGTGGCGGTGGTCGTCGGCGCCGCCGCCGGGGGTCTCGGCGAGCGGGCCGTGCTCGCGCTGGCCGGCCGCGGCGCGCGGGTGGTCGCCGCCGACGTCGCCGCACGCAAGGACGACCTCGCCACCACCGCCGAGCGCGCCCCGGGCACCGGGACCGCCGAGTGCGACGTCACCGACGAGGCCTCGGTGGAGGCGCTCTTCGACGACGTCCTCGCCCGGCACGGCCGGCTCGACGTCCTGGTCAACGCCGCCGGCGTGATGCTGCGCAAGGGCTACGACGAGACGACGCTCGAGGAGTTCGAGCGGGTGGTCCGGGTCAACCTCACCGGCACCTGGCTGCTCGGCCGGGCCGCCGGACGGCGGATGGCGGCGCTGGGCGCCGGACGGATCGTCAACCTCACCACCGTCTACGCCGAGCGGGTCGGGCCGGTGCCCGAGTCGGCCTACTACGCCTCGAAGGCCGGCGTCGTGAACGTGACCCGGGCGCTGGCCGCGGAGCTGGGCCCCTCGGGGGTCACCGTCAACTGCCTGGCGCCGGCGGTCTTCTACCCCACCGCGATGACCGCTCCGCTGGCCGCCGACCCCGAGCGGCTGGAGTGGTTCGCCGCCCGCACCATGCTCGGCCGGCTCGGCGACCCCGAGCGCGACCTCGACGGCCCGCTGCTGCTGCTCGCCTCACCCGCCTCGGCCTACGTCACCGGCCAGGTCGTCTACGTCGACGGCGGCTGGTCCGCGTGGTGACCGGCCCGCCGAACCCCACCCCCCGAGAGGACAGGACCCTCCTGATGACCCGACCCGACACCGCGCTGCTGCTCCTGGACTACCAGGTGGCGCTGTGCGAGCACGGCCCGCTCGGCCGCATGCCGGTGCTGGCCGACCAGGTCGCCGAGCGCAAGGTCGTCCAGACCGCCGCCGAGGTGCTCGCCGCCGCCCGCGCGGCCGGCCTGTTCGTCGCGCACGTGCGCCTGGCGTTCGACCCCACCTACGCGCTGCGCACCAACCGGCTCCCGCGCTTCGACGCCTATCCGCAGGGCCGGGCCATGCTGGCCGGCTCCCCGGAGGCCGCGATCGTCGCCGACCTCGCGCCGATCGACGGCGAGCCGGTGGTGGACAAGGGCTGCGTGGACCCCTTCGTCGGCACCCCGCTGCTGCACGTCCTGCACGCGGAAGGCATCCGCACGCTGGTCCTCGGCGGGGTCGCCACCAACCTGGTCGTGGAGTCCGCGGCCCGGCACGCCGGCGACGCCGGGTTCCAGGTGGTCGTCGTCGAGGACATGTGCGCCTCGTTCTCACCGGCCGCGCACGAGTTCGCGGTCACCACGACCCTGCCGCTGTTCGCCGCGGTCCGGTCGGCCGCCGACGTGGTGGGTGCCCTGTGATGGCACAGACGTACGACGTGGTGGTGGTCGGGGCCGGGGTCGCCGGACTGACCGCGGCCGTCGCCGCCTCGCAAGAGGGGGCGCGGGTCGTCGTCCTCGAGCGGGCGCCGGAGGCCGAGAGCGGCGGCAACACCCGCTACACCGAGGCCTTCCTGCGGATGCGCTCGCTGGACGAGGCCGCCGACGGGCTCGAGGAGACGCTGCTCGGGGACGTCATGGGCCACCCGGACCCGGGCCTCGTGATCGAGACGACCCGCGACGCGGCCCGCCGCTCCGGGCTCACCCGCGGCTCGCACGTCGTCGACCCCGACTACGTGGAGACCTTCGCCGAGTAGGCCGGGCCCACGCTGCGCTGGATGACCACGCACGGGCTGCGCTTCGAGCAGCTGCCCACCCCGTTCCTCACCACCTCGACCACCCGGTGGGCGCCGGTGGGCGGCGGGCTGGCGATCGTGGAGACGCTCGGCGCGGCGGCCCGGGAGGCCGGCGTCGAGTTCCGCTTCCGCACCACCGCCCGCGCGCTCGTCGTGGAGGACGGCGTGGTCACCGGCGTCGAGACGACGACGCCCGACGGCCCGGTGCGCCACCGCGGCGCCGTCGTCCTGGCCTGCGGCGGGTTCCAGGGCAACGCCGAGATGATGGCCCGCTACACCGGCGAGCGGGCGCTGACCACCCGGCCGGTCGCCCGCGGCGGCAACTGGAACAAGGGCGAGGGCATCGAGATGGCGCTGGCCGCCGGCGCGGCCACGGCCGGCAACTTCGCGCTCTTCCACGCCGAACCGGTCGACCCGCGCTCCGGCGAGCCCGAGGCGGCGGTCTTCTGCTTCCCCTACGGCATCCTCGTCAACGCCGACGGGGAGCGGTTCGTCGACGAGGCCCGCGGCCCGGTCGACGCCTGGTACGAGCGGGTCACCCGGGTCATCCAGGCGCAGCCGGACGGCGTCGCGTACGTCGTCCTCGACGCGCGGGGGACGGCGGTGCCCAACCTCCGCTCGGCGATCCGCACCGACCAGCCGGCGATCACCGCGGCGTCGATCGCCGAGCTCGCCGCGAGGCTCGACGTCCCGGCCGACCGGCTGCAGGCCACGGTGGACGCCTACAACGCCGCCTGCCCCGACGGCGCCTTCGACCCGGCGGTGCCCGACGGGCTGGCCACGTGGGGGCTGACGCCGGCCAAGTCGAACTGGGGCACCCCGATCGCGCAGGCGCCGTTCACCGCGCTGCCGATCATGGCCGCGAACGTCTTCACCTTCGGCGGCCTGAAGGTGACCCCGCGCTCGGAGGTGGTCGACCGCGACGGCGACCCCATCCCGGGGCTGTACGCCGCCGGGGAGCTCACCGGCCTCTACTACTCCAACTACACCGGCTCGACGTCGGTGCTGCGCGGCGCGGTGTTCGGCCGGATCGCCGGGCAGCAGGCCGCGTCTCACCGCAGGGACGCCGAGCTGCTGGCCGCCGTCGGGGAGGCCTGAGATGCGGATCTGGCACCAGAGCTTCACCGTGCTCGACGACGTCCCGCACTACCGGGACGCCCTGCAGCGCCACCTGGACGCCGTCGCGGGCCCGGGCACCACGGTGGACCTGCACGGGATGCGGCCGGGCACCTATCCCTCGGACTACCCGGGCACGCACATCGGCTACGCCTACCTCTCCGGGCTGCACCGGGAGCAGTTCGTCGGCGCGGCGCTGCAGGCACAGGACGAGGGCTACGACGCCTTCCTCATCGCCACCGTGCCCGACACCGGCTACGAGGAGGTGCGCACGCTCGTCGACATCCCGGTCGTCGCGTTCGGGCACACCTCGGTGCTGGTCGCCGCGACGCTCGGCGACTGCGTGGGCATCGTGAACTTCATCGGGGCGCTCGAGCCGCAGCTGCGCCGCAACCTGCGGACCTACCGGCTCGACCAGGTCGTCGGCCCGATCGCCCAGGTGGACGCCCGGTTCACCGACGTGATGGCGGCCTACGCCGACCCGGAGCCGCTGGTCGAGGCGTTCACCGCCGCCGCCCGGGAGGTGGTCGACCAGGGAGCCACGGTGATCGTGCCGGGGGAGGGGCCGCTCAACGTGTTCCTCGCCGACCAGGGCGTCGCCCGGGTCGACGAGGTGCCGGTCCTCGACTCGATCGGCACCTGCCTGCAGGTGGCCGAGCTGCGCGCCGCGCAGTACCGCCGCACCGGGCTGCGGCCCTCCCGCCGCGGCTTCCACCACGCCCAGCCACCCCGCGCGCTGGTCGACGCGGCCCGCGACTTCTACGGCACCGGCCGCACCGCCGCCCCCGTCGTCCCGGTCCGACCATGACCGAGACCGTGGAGGTCGACGTCGCGGTCGTCGGGGCCGGCGGCTTCGGCACGATGACCGCGCTGCGCGCCGGCCGGCACCCCGGCCTGACCGTCGCGGTGTTCGACAAGGACCTGCGCGACGGCAGCAACTCGGCGATCTCCAGCGGCAGCCTGGCCGCCGGCGGCACCCGCTTCCAGCGCGAGCTGGGGATCGAGGACTCCCCGGAGCAGCACGCCGGGGAGATCCTGGCCGCCAGCGGCGACGAGGAGGCGCGGGAGCTGGTCCTCGCGCTGTGCCGGGCGGCGCCGGAGTACGTGGAGTGGATCGCCGACGCCCTCGGCTACCCGGTCGAGCTGGGCACCGACATGCCGCGGGCGGGGATGTCGGTGCCGCGGCTGCACACCGACGTCGGCCGGCGCGGCGGCGGCCGGCTGATGGCGCACCTGCGCGCTGCGCTGGCCGGGCTGCCGGGCGTCGCGGTCGTGGACGGCGCGCCCGCGGTCGGCCTGCTCACCGGCGGCGCGGGCGTCACCGGCGTCGTCGTCGAGCAGAACGGCGCCCGCCAGGAGGTGCGCGCCGGCACCGTCGTCCTCGCCTGCGACGGGTTCGGCGCCAACCCCGAGCTCATGCGCGAGCACTGCGCCGCGCTGGGCGAGCCGTTCTTCGGGGGCACCAGCGCCAGCACGGGCGACGCCGTCCCGTGGCTGCGGGAGCTCGGCGCCGCGTTCGGCAACATGTCCGCCTGCCTCCGGCACGGGCTGGTGGTCGCCGGGCACGGCACCCGGCTCAACCCGGCGCTGCCCTTCCTCGGGGCGGTCCTCGTCGACGCCGGCGGACGGCGGTTCGTCGACGAGACCGCGTACGGCTACTCCGGCCTGGCCGGCGTGCTGCGGGGCGTGCCGGGGGAGCGGGCCGTGCTGCTGTGGGACCAGCGGGCGATGGACGCCGCCGCGGAGTCCGAGCTGATGCGCGAGTCGGTGCGGGCCGGTGCCTTCGGCCGCTTCGAGAGCCCGACCGCCGTCGCCGCCGCGCTCGGCCTGCCCGCCGACGTCCTCGCCGGCTCCCTCGCGGAGCCGCGGCCCGGCCGGCCGCTGGAGGGCACGGTCCTCCACGCGGCCTGGGTGACCCACGGTGTGCTCACCACCCAGGGCGGGGCCCGCATCGACCCCCGCGGCCGGGTGCTGTGCACCGACGGGTCCACCGTGCCCGGCCTGCGCGCCGGCGGGGGGACGGCGGTCGGCCTGGCCGGCCCCGACTCGGCCGGCTACTCCTCCGGCAACGGCCTGCTGGCGGCGCTCGGGATGGGCTGGATCGTCGGCTCCGAGCTCGCCGCCCGGCGCTGAGGGCGGCGTCCCGCCGGGTGGCACGGCGCGCTTCCCCGGCTCGCCGGTCCCTCGTTGGATCGAGCTGCACGCCACCGACACCCAGGGAGCCGCCGACATGGCCACGCCGCAGACGAGCCCGGAGCCGACCGACGAGGGCACCAGCCGCTACGTCCGGACGCGCAGCTGGAAGATCCACTACAACGAGGCCGGCGAGGGCACGCCGCTGATCCTGCTGCACGGCAGCGGGGCCGGGGCCACCGGCTGGAGCAACTTCCGGCCCAACATCGGCCCGCTGTCGGAGCGCTTCCGCGTGCTCGCCGTCGACGCCCCCGGTTGGGGCCGGTCCGACGCCTCGACCCCCGACGTCTACGACCACCCCAACGCGGTGCTCGAGTTCATGGACGCCCTGGAGATCGAGAAGGCGGCGCTGGTCGGCAACTCGATGGGCGGCATGACGGCGGTGACCTTCGCCGCCCGCCACCCGGACCGGATCAGCCACCTGATCACCATGGGGCCGGGCAGCTTCTTCTCCGTGCCGCCCCTGTTCAGCCCCGGCGACGGGCCCAGCGAGGGGCTCAAGGTCCTCGCCGAGGGGTACCGGAACCCGACGCCGGAGACGATGAAGCGGCTGGTCGAGATCATGACCTTCGCGCCGGAGTTCGCCACCGACGAGCTGGCCAGGATCCGGGCGGACGCCGCCGCGGCGCGCCCCGACCACCTGGCCAACTGGATCACCGGCATGGCCGGCGGCGGCCCGGTGCGCACCGTGGCCACCCCCGAGCAGATCACCTCCATCCAGACCCCGGCTCTGCTGATCCACGGCCGCGACGACCGGGTGGTGCACTTCGAGCACTCGCTGCGGCTGGTCTCGATGATCCGGAACTCGCGGCTGGTGCTGCTCAACCGGTGCGGGCACTGGGCGCAGATCGAGCACGCCGCCGAGTTCAACCGGCTCGTGGCCGACTTCGTTCGCAACGCCTGAGCCGTGCGCCTGGTCTCCTACCGGCCGGCGGGGGCTCCCGGGGCGGCCGACGCCGTCCCGGGAGCGTCGGCCCGGGCGGCCCGGTGAGCGCCGCGGTGTACGAGGTCTACGCGATCAAGTTCGCCGAGGACCCGGGCGCGGTGCGCGGCTCGCACTTCTACGGTCCCGAGCCACGCCCGCTGGAGAGCCACCCCACCGACTACTTCGTCTGGCTGGCCCGCTCGGCCGAGCACGTGGTCCTCGTCGACGCCGGCTACACCGCGGCCACCGCGCAGCGGCGCAACCGCCGCTACCTCGCCTCCCCGGTCGACACCCTGCGCCGGCTCGGCGTCGCCCCGGCCGACGTCGGCACCCTGGTGGTCAGCCACCTGCACTGGGACCACATCGGGCAGGTCGCCGACTTCCCGGACGCGACGGTCGTCGTCCAGGAGCGGGAGACGCAGTTCGTGGCCGGCCGGTGGGCCGGCCGCGGCGACTTCCGCCGCACCCTGGAACCCGACGACGTGGTGCACGTGCTGCGCCGTGCGTGGGACGGCGGCGCGCGGATCGTCGACGGCGACGTCGAGCTGGTGCCCGGGGTCTCGGTGCACCTGGTCGGCGGGCACACGCCGGGCACCCAGGTGACCCGGGTGCGGACGGCGGAGGGCTGGGTGGTGCTCGCCTCCGACGCCGCCCACTTCTACGAGAACATCCGGTCCGACCGGCCGTTCTCCATCGTCAACAGCCTCCCGGGCATGTACGCGGCGTTCGACCGGATCAGCGAGCTGGCCGACTCGCCGCACCTGGTGGTGCCCGGTCACGACCCCGAGGTGATGGCCGCCTTCCCGGCCGTGCCCGGGCTCGAGGGCCTCGCCGTCCGGGTCGCGTGACCGCTCTGGACCGGCCGTTCCGGCAGGCGGCACCGCTTCCTACCGCCCCGTCCGGAACCGGGGACACGATCGGCCGCGTCGGTCGCCTTGACCGTCACCCACCCGGATCGGAGGACGAACGATGCACGAGGTCCTGGAGCGTGTCGAGGAGATCGCCGACTACCTCGAGTCGCACGCCGCGGAGGCGGAGCAGGAGGGGCGCCTCCCGCAGGAGACGGCGCAGAAGCTCCGCGAGGCCGGGGTGATCCGGATGCTCCAGCCCAAGGACTACGGCGGCTTCGAGGCCACCCCCGCCGAGTTCTTCGAGACCGTGCTCGCCGTCGGTGCCCGCAACCCGGCCGCAGGCTGGGTCGCCGGCGTCGTCGGCGTCCACCCCTGGCAGCTCGGCCAGTTCCCGGTCAAGCTGCAGGACGAGCTGTGGGGCGAGGACCCGGACACCTGGATCGCCTCCCCGTACGCGCCGCTCGGGCGGGCCACGCCGGTCGAGGGCGGCTACCTGTTCAGCGGCCGGTGGCCGTTCTCCTCGGGCACCGACAACTGCGACTGGATCATCCTCGGCGGGCTGGTGACCGACGGGGCCGGGAACATCGCCAACCCCACGCCGCGGCACTTCGTCCTGCCGCGCGGGGACTACACGATCCACCACGACTCGTGGGAGGTCGTGGGCCTGCGCGGCACCGGCTCCAAGGACGTCTCCGTCGACGACGTGTTCGTCCCCGAGTACCGGGTCGGCGCGCTGGAGCGGTTCGACCACGGCGTCCAGGCCCGCGAGGTCGGGCGGGAGCAGCCGCTCTACGCCATCCCGTTCGGTTCGATCTTCCCGGCCGCGATCAACGCCGGCACCCTCGGGATGGCCGAGGGTGCGCTGGCCGCGTTCGTCGCCTACTCGCGCACCCGGATCACGGTGAAGGGCGGGACGACGACCAACGACCCGGCGCACCTGTCCACGCTGGGCGAGGCGGCCGCGGACATCGCGGCCAGCCGGGTGCACTTTCTCGACGACTGGAAGCGCGCCATGGACGTCGTCGAGCGCGGCGAGCACCTGAGCGACGAGTTCCGGCTGGAGCTCCGTCGCAACGGGGTGCGGGCCGTGCGCCGGTCCATCGACGCCGTCGACCGGCTCTTCGCCCACTCCGGCGGCGGGTCGCTGCGGCTCAGCCAGCCGATGCAGCGGTTCTGGCGGGACTGCCACGCCGGCCTGGTGCACGTCTGCAACGTCGCCGACCCGATGTACCAGGCCTACGGGCTCAAGCTGTTCGGCTACGAACCGGACCCCTTCGGCTGGTGACCCGGCTCCCGCCCCGCGACCGGGACCGGCCGCGGCGCGGGGGCGGATCCGGAGAGACCACGGCAGGCGGGAGGCCACGGGTGCGGCGCGGGCGGGGAGGGCACGGGCGGGAGACGGCCGGTGTCCCGCGCCCGGCGTGGGGCGTCCTCGCTGTCGTCTTCGTCGCGACGATCCTCATGTCGCTGTCCGGCACCATGCTCACCATCGCCCTGCCGGCGGTGGTCGACGACCTCGACGCCGGCTCGGTGCAGGCCACCTGGATCCTGCTCGGCTACATGCTGGTCAACACCTCGCTGCTGATCGTCATGGGCCAGGTGGCCGACTCGGTCGACCGGCGGCGGATGTTCCTCGCCGGGCTCGCGCTCTACACCGCGGCCAGCCTCGGGCTCGGGTCGGCCCCGACCGCCGAGGTGTTCCTCGCGCTCCGGGCGGTGCAGGGCGTCGCCGCCGCCGCCCTGCTGTGCAACGCGGTGACGATCCTCGCCGCGGTCTTCCCGCGGCAGCTGCTCAACCGGGCGATGGGCGTCTACCTGGCCGGCTTCTCCGTCGCCCAGGTCGCCGGCCCCGCCCTCGGCGGGCTGGTGACGACGTGGTTCGGCTGGCGCTGGCTGTTCTGGGCCACCGTGCCGATCGGGCTGCTCGCGCTGGCCGGCGGCTGGCGGCTGCTTCGCACCGTCCCGCCCGGACCGCGCCGGGCGGGCCGCGTCGACGTCGGCGGCAACACCGTCGTCCTCGTCGGGCTGGCCGCGCTGCTGCTGGGGCTGTCGAGCGCCAGCCGGGAGGGGTGGGGGGACCCGGTCGTCGTCGGCGGCATCGCCGTCTTCGCCGTCCTGTTCCCGGTCTTCCTGCTCGTCGAGCGCCGCGCCGCCCGGCCGGCGATCGACCTGGCGCTGTTCCGCGTCCGGTCGTTCTCGCTCTCCCTGGCCGCCGGGTTCCTGCTCGCGATGCCGCGGATGAGCGTCGTCGCCGTGGTCGGCCTCTACTTCCAGGGCGTGCGCGGCGCCTCACCCCTCGCGGCGGCGCTCGCGGTGACCCCGCTGGCGGTGGGCCTCACCGTGGGCGCGCTGGTGGCCGACGGGCTGACCCGGTGGGTGGAGGAGCGCCGGCTGGTCGTCGGGTCCGCGGCGGTCTGCGTCGCCGGGATGGGCGGGCTGGTGTGGGCGGTCGGCGCCGGCGGCCGCACCGTGCCGGTGCTCGTGTGCATGGGCGTGATCGGCCTGGGCAACGGCGTGCTGCACCCGCTGAACTCGAGCATGCTCCTGCGCAGCGCCCCGCCGGAACGGGCCGGTGGGGTGAACGCGATCCGGGTGATGGCACAGTCGGGAGGTATGACGCTGTCGACCGCCGTCGCGCTGACCGTCGTGGTCGGCGGCGTCCCGGCGGCCACGGCCGACCTCTTCTTCGCAGGCCGGGGCGGCGCCCTCGGCGCGACCCAGGTCGCCGCCCTCACCAGCGGTTACGTCGCGGCGCTCGGCGTGCTCACCGGGATCCTCGCGCTGGGCCTGGTGGTCGCCGCCGTCCAGCTGCGGACGCCGGGACCGGCCACCGGGCAGGCACCCGACCCGGTGGCCCGCCCGGCCGGCGCCGCGCTGGTCCCGTCGCCGGCGGGGAGGTCGTGACGCGGGTGGACGACGGCCCCGCCGGCCGTCGCACCGCCGACCCGGCCGACCCCGCGGCCGCCCCGCAGAGCCGGGACGACGCCGCGCTGACCCTGGCGCGCACCGAGCCCCCGGCGGCACCCGCACCCGCCCCGCGCGGGCTGCGGCACGCGCTGCGGGCGTTCCGCCACCGCGACTACGCGATCTTCTGGTGCGGCGCGCTGGTGTCCAACACCGGCAGCTGGCTGTCCAACCTCACCGTCCCGTACGTGCTGTACCAGCTGACCGGGAGCGCCTTCTGGGTCGGCCTGGCCACGGCCGCCCAGTTCGCGCCAAGCCTGCTGCTGGGCCCGCTCGGCGGGGCGTTGGCCGACCGCCACGACCGGCGGCGCGTCCTGCTGGTCACCCAGAGCTGCATGGCGCTGGCCGCGCTGCTGCTGTGGGGGGCGTGGGCCGGCGGCCTGCGCGACCCGGTGCTCGTGCTCGCGCTGGTCGCGGTGGCGGGCTCGCTGGCCGGCGTCAACATGCCCAGCTGGCAGTCGTTCGTGAACGACCTGGTGCCCCGCGAGGACCTCGTCTCGGCGATCACCCTCAACTCGCTGCAGTTCAACGCCGCCCGCTCCCTGGGACCCGGGATCGCCGGCGTGCTGCTGGCCGCCTTCGGTCCCGCCTGGGCCTTCCTGCTCAACGGGCTGTCGTTCCTGTTCGTCCTCGGTGCCCTGGCGCTGGTGCGGCCGATTCGGCCCCGCGGCCCGCGGCCGCCGCGGGAGAAGGTGCTCCGGTCCTTCGGGGCGGCGGTCCGCTACACCCGGGGGCAGCCGGGCATCCTCGTCGGCTTCGTCGTCGTGGTCGTCGTCGCCCTGCTCGGCAACCCGGTCTTCCAGTTCACCGTCGTCTTCGCCGAGGACGAGTTGCACGTCGGCCCGGTCGGCCTCGGCCTGCTCAACGTCGCCTTCGGGGTGGGCGCGGTGCTGGCCGCGCCGCTGGTGTCCGGTGGCCGCTCCCGCACGTCCGCGGGCACCGTCCGCTGGGGGCTGCTCGCCTACGGCGTCGCGGTGACCGGCTTCGGCCTGGCGCCGACCTTCCCGGTCGCGCTCGCCGCGCTGGTCGTGGTCGGTGGCGCGTTCCTCGCGGTCATCTCCGCGGTCAACACCTCGGTCCAGATGATCGTCGCCGACGCCGTCCGGGGCCGGGTGCTCGCGCTGCGGATCATGGTGTTCACCGGCGCGACGCCGCTCGGCGCCCTGCTGCAGGGCTGGGTCGCGGACGTGGCCGGACCCCGCCCGACCGTGGTGGCCGCCGGCGTCCTGCTCGTCGTCGCCTTCGCCGTCCTGGCCCGGCTGCGCGGGCGGCTGCGGCTGGCCCGCCTCGACGACCCGCGTGACGAGGGCCCGGTCGCCGCCTGAACCGCCCGTGCCGGTCCCCGGAACGTGACCGTCGCCACTCCCCGGACCCGCCCCTAGCGTCCGGTCCGCCGGCCGCCGCGCCGGCCGGAGACGGAGGGTGGACGTGACCAACCTGAGAATCGTCGGGGCGCGCGTGGGGCACCTCGCAGCGGTCCTGCTGGGGGTGAGCTTCCTCGTCTTCGTCCTGCTGGACCTGCTGCCGGGCGACACCGCCGAGGTGATCGTCGCCTCCAGCGACAACCCCACGCCGGGCGCGGTGGAGGAGATCCGCCGCGAGCTGGGGCTGGACCAGCCGCTGCTGTGGCGCTTCGTGCTGTGGCTGGGCGACGCCGTGCAGGGCGACCTCGGGCAGTCCTACCGCACCAGCCAGACCGTGGTGGAGGCGATCGGCGACCGGCTGCCGGTGACCGTCGAGCTGCTGGTCCTGGCCGAGATCGTGTCGCTGGCCGTGGCCGTGCCGGTCGCGGTGATGGCGGCGCGCCGTCGGGACGGCGTGTTCGACCGGGTGACCGCCTTCTTCACCTTCGGCCTCCAGTCGATCCCGAACTTCATGGTCGCCCTGGTGCTGATCCTGGTACTGGCCGTGCAGCTGAGCCTCCTGCCGGCCCTGGGCTACGTGCCGATCTCCGAGGGGCTCGCCGACAACCTCATGTCGCTGACCATCCCCACGCTGGCACTGGCCGCCGGGCTCATCCCGCTCTACCTGCGGGTGCTGCGCAACGAGATGATCCGCACGCTGCAGGAGGACTTCATCCTCATGGCGCGGGCCGAGGGGCTGCGCAACCGCACGATCCTCTACCGGTACGCGCTCAAGCCCTCGCTGCCGACGCTGATCACGGTCGTCGGCATCAACATCGGGACGCTGGTGGGCGGCGCGCTGATCATCGAGCTGATCTCCGGCATCCCGGGCCTCGGGACCCTGCTGTTCAGCGCCATCAACAACCGCGACTACGTGCTGGTGCAGGGGATCATCCTCGTCGTCGCCGCCGCGTACGTCGTCGCGAACTTCCTCGTCGACCTCTTCCACTCCCTTCTGGACCCGAGGGTGCGCGCATGACCGTCACCGGCAACGTCGAGCCGGCGACCACCGCGGTGGTCGCCCCCGTCCCGCCGCCGGAGGCGACCGGAGCCCGCCGGCGCCGACGTCGCCCCCGCCGCCTCGTGGTCTCCCTGTCGCTGGGCTGGCTGGTGCTGCTGCTGGCCGCGATCGTGCTGCAGCCACTGCTGCCGCTGCCCGACCCGACCCGCAGCGACTACGGCGCGATCGCCGAACCGCCCGGCACGTCGGGGGCGCACCTGCTGGGCACCGACGAGATCGGCCGCGACATCCTGGCCCGGCTGATCACCGGCGCCCGGGTCAGCCTGACCGTGGGCATCGGCTCGATCGCCGTCGCGGTGCTCATCGGCGCGGCGCTGGGCATCTGCGCCGGCTTCTTCGGCGGGCGGGTCAACCGGGTCGTCAGCGGCGTCGTCGACGTGATGCTGGCCTTCCCGGCCCTCGTCGCGCTGATCGCCCTGGGCGTCTTCCTCGGCCCCGGGCTGGACACGATCATCATCGGGATCGGCATCGTCGCCTCGCCGGCGGTGGCCCGGGTCACCCGCTCCGCGACGATGGCCTTCACCAATCGCGAGTTCGTCACCGCGGCCCGCGGCATGGGCGCCGGCAGCTGGCGGATCCTGCGCCGGGAGATCCTGCCCAACGTGGTGGTGCCGGTCCTGGCCTACGCCACCGTGCTGGTCGCCGTGGCGATCGTCGCCGAGGGGTCCCTGAGCTTCCTCGGCCTCGGCGTCCCCCCGCCGGAGTCCAGCTGGGGCTCGATGATGGGCACCGGCCGCTCCGAGCTGGCCACCGACCCGCACATCGTGCTGCTGCCGGCCTTCGCCATGTTCATCACCCTCCTCGCACTGAACTTCCTCGCCGAGCACCTCGGCAAGCGCTTCGACATCCGGGAGTCGGTCCTGTGAACGGCACGACGGCGAGCGGCGGGGCGCTGCTCGAGATCGAGGACCTGCGCGTGCACTTCGCCACCCCGGCCGGCGTTGCGGAGGTGGTCAACGGCGTCTCGCTGCGCATCGAGGCCGGCACCGTGCACGGCCTGGTGGGGGAGAGCGGGTCGGGGAAGTCGGTGACCTCCCGGTCGGTGCTGGGCCTGCTCCCGCGGCGCAGCCTGGTCCGGCGGGACGGCGCGGTGCGGTTCGCCGGCCGGGACCTGTTCGGCCTGAGCGAGGAGGAGATGGGCCGCGACATCCGCGGCCGGCAGATCGCGATGGTCTTCCAGGACCCGATGACCGCGCTCAACCCGGTCATGCGGATCGGCCATCAGATCGCGATGCCGCTGCGGCTGCACAAGGGGCTGTCCCGGCGGCAGGCGCGGGACACGGCCGTCGAGCTGCTGCGCCAGGTCGGCATCCCCCACCCGGAGGCCCGGCTGCGTGCCTATCCGCACGAGCTCTCCGGTGGGCAGCGGCAGCGGGTGATGATCGCCATCGCCCTGTCCTGCGACCCGCAACTGCTCATCGCCGACGAGCCGACCACCGCGCTGGACGTGACGGTGCAGGCGCAGATCCTCGATCTGTTCGACCGGCTGCGCGAGGAGCGCGGGCTGGCCATCCTGCTGGTCTCCCACGACCTCGGACTGATCGCCGAGCGCTGCGACGAGGTGTCGGTGATGTACGCCGGCCGGGTCGTGGAGAGCGGGCCGGCCGAGGCGGTCTTCGACGCCCCGGAGCACCCGTACACGCGGCTGCTCGAGCAGGCCCGCCCGCGCCTGGAGAACCCGCCGCACACCCTGCTCAAGACCATCTCCGGCCGGCCGCCGCGCCTGGTCGACCTGCCACCGGGCTGCTCGTTCCGCGACCGCTGCCCCCGCGCCGGGGACGACTGCGCCGAGTCCTTCCCGCCGCTCACACCGTCGGCACCGGGCCGCTCGGTCGCCTGCCTGCGCCCGCACGACCTGCTGGTCCCGGTGGCCGCAGGTTCCCCCGTGTCCGCCGCCGTCCCCGGAGGGTCCGCATGAGCACCGCCATCCCGGCCCCGGTGGTCCTGGCCGGCGTCCGGCCCCGCGACCGCCGGATCCTCACCGCCGACAACGTCGTCGTGGAGTACCGCGCCCGCGGCCGGGCCCCGGTCCGGGCCGTGGACGACGTCAGCCTGTCGGTGCGGAAGGGGGAGACCCTGGGCCTGGTCGGCGAGTCCGGCTGCGGGAAGTCCTCGATGGGCCGCTCCCTGGTGCAGCTGCCGCCACCCACGGCCGGGGAGGTCCGGCTGGACGGCGAGCTGCTCACCGGGCTCTCGACGGCGCAGCTGCGGCCGGTGCGCCGGCGCCTGCAGCTGGTGTTCCAGGACCCGATCTCCTCCCTGAACCCCCGCCGGACGGCGCTGGAGATCGTCGCCGAGCCGCTGCGGCTGGTCGGCTCCGCCGATCCCCGGGGGCGGGCCCTTGAGGTGCTCGCGGAGGTCGGGGTCGACGACCAGATGGCCCGCCGCCGCCCGCACGAGCTCTCCGGCGGGCAGTGCCAGCGCATCTCCATCGCCCGCGCGGTCGTGCAGGAACCCGAGGTGCTCGTCTGCGACGAGCCGGTCTCGGCCCTCGACGTCTCGGTGCAGGCGCAGGTGCTCAACCTGCTGGAGCGGATGAAGGCCGAGTACGACCTGTCGATGGTGTTCATCTCCCACGACCTGGCCGTGGTGAGCAACATCAGCGACCGGGTGGCGGTCATGTACCTGGGGAAGCTGGTCGAGATCGCGCCGTCCGCCGACCTCTACGCCGCACCCCGGCACCACTACACGGCGCTGCTGCTGTCGTCGGTGCCCGGGCCGCGGACCGAGCGCCGCGCCCCCCGCGCCGGCGGCGAGGTCGGCCGCCCGGCCACCTCCGGCACCGTCGGCTGCCCGTTCGCCGGCCGCTGCCCGGCCGCGACCGAGATCTGCTCGGCGCAGATGCCGCCGCTGACCGCCGTCGGCCCCGAGCACGAGGTGGCCTGCCACCACCCGATCTGAGCGGGCCGGCCGGCTGCCCGACACCGGCCGCCGGGCACCCGGCGGCCGGTGTCGCGTGCTGTCCGCGGCCGGGTCCTGCCGTGCTGCCCCCGGCCGGGTCCTGCCGTGCTGTCCGCGGCCGGGTCCTGCCGTGCTGTCCGCGGCCGGGTCCTGCCGTGCTGTCCGCGGCCGGGTCCTGCCGTGCTGTCCGCGGCCGGGTCCTGCCGTGCTGTCCGCGGCCGGGTCCTGCCGTGCTGTCCGCGGCCGGGTCCTGCCGTGCACGTGGCGGCCGGGTCCTGCCGTGCACGTGGCGGCCGGGTCCTGCCGTGCCGGCCGGGCAGCACAGGCGTTCCGGCGACCGGCACGCGTCAGTGTCCCCCGCCCCGTGTGACCTCGAACATCGCTCGGCAGCAGCCCGGCCCAGCCCGGGCCGCCGGCCCTCCGGGGGCCGTCGGAGGACGAGCGGCGCGAGCCGTCGTCGGAGAGGAGTTCGGCATGAGACGCACCTGGCGTCTGGTCGGCGCCGCCGCCGTGGCCGCGACCGTCCTGAGCGCGTGCGGAGGCAGCGACGGCAGCGACGCGGCCGCCACCGAGATCGGCGAGATCAGCGCCGAGGGCGAGGGCATCTCGCTCAACGAGGCCGGTGGTCAGCTGCTCGAGCGCACCGATCCCACCGAGGGCGGCGAGCTCGTCGTCGGGATGATCGCCCCGGTCGAGACGCTCGACCCGCTGGCCCAGCTCGGCAGCGCCGGGCAGGAGGTCACCCGCTTCGTCCACGACAGCCTCATGGGCTTCGACGCCGAGGGCAACGTCGTCCCCGAGCTGGCCGAGTCGCTGGAGACCACGGACGACGGCACGAACTGGACGATGACGCTGCCCTCGGGCGTCACCTTCCACGACGGCACGCCGTTCACCGCCGCCGCGGTCGTGGCCCACCTGGACCGGATCAAGGCGGAGGGCTCGACCTCCTCCTCGGCCGGTGACATCCGGGCGATCGCCTCGTACTCCGCGGCCGACGACACCACGGTCACCTTCACGCTGCCCGCGGCGAACATGACCTTCCCGACGACGTTCGCCCCGACGGGTGCCGCGTTCGCCGCGGCGTACGTCCCGTCGCCGACCGCGTACGCCGCGCTCGGTGCCGGCTACGGCTCGGCCCCGGTCGGCGTCGGCCCGTTCGAGGTCCAGTCCTTCCAGCCCGGCGGCGACATCGTGCTCGTGGCCAACGAGGACTACCGCATCGACGGCGTCCCGTACCTGGACTCGCTGCGCTTCGTCACGGCCACCGACAGCCAGGCCCGCCTGGCCGCCGCGCAGTCCGGTGACATCGACATCGCGATGACGCAGGTCTCCACGGACTTCGCGCAGGCGGAGGACGCCGGGCTGACCGTGCTGCGCCAGCCGGCGTCGACGTACTACAACCTGCTGTTCAACATGAGCCAGGCGCCGTTCGACGACATCCGGTTCCGGCAGGCCGTCATCCAGGCGATCGACCTGGAGGGCCTCAACGAGGCGGTGTTCGACGGGCTGCAGACCCCGATGCGGGGCATCTTCCCCGAGGACCACCCGTTCTACGTCGACACCGCCTGGCCGGCCCACGACCCGGAGGCCGCCCGGGCGCTGGTGGAGGAGTACACCGCCGACACCGGCAACGAGCCGACCTTCACCCTGACCACGACCTCGCCGCCGGAGTTCCAGCAGCAGGCGCAGATCATGCAGCAGATGCTGGCCGACGCCGGGATCACCATGGAGATCGAGGTGGGCGACCAGCCGACCATGATCACCGAGGCGCTCTCGGGCAACTACCAGGCCCAGCACCGCTTCATCGGCGTCAACGCCGAGGCGTTCAAGGTGCTCAGCGTCAGCTTCCGCAGCGACGTGCCCTCCAACATCGGGCACGCCGGCAACCCGGAGCTCGACGCGCTGCTCGACCAGGCCCGCGTGACCGCACCGGAGGACCGTGGCCCGCTGCTGGAGGAGATCCAGCAGGTGCTGGGGGAGTGGCTGCCGTTCATGCCGCAGATCCAGCACGCCATGGCCTTCTACGTCGGCGACGAGGTGGGTGGCTTCCCCGGCAGCCTGCCCGGGACGACGGCCTTCGACGCCCGCTACGTCTGGGTGCAGGAGTAGGCCGGCCCGACCGCACCCCAGCAGCAGGGCCGCCGGCGCACCCCGTGCCGGCGGCCCTGCCGCACGTCCGGGCGCGGGCCGCGGGTCGTTCGCCGGGACGCCCGTTCCGCAGCGTGGCACCGCTCGGTTCCCGGATCCGGCGCCGGACGGAACGCTCCAGGCACACCTTCGACAGCGCGCCGCGCGAGGACCAGAGGAGACCGACGTGCCCCAGGAACTGACGGCGGAGAGCACCAGCCGGACGGTGCAGACGCCGAGCGGCAAGATCCACATCAACGAGGCCGGCGAGGGCCACCCGCTCCTCCTGTTGCACGGCAGCGGCCCGGGGGCGACCGGCTGGAGCAACTTCGGGCCGAACATGACGGTGCTCGCCGACGACTTCCGGGTGATCGCCGCCGACATGCCCGGCTGGGGGCAGTCGGACACGGTCACCCCCGACGAGCGCGACCACGTCACCGCGGCCCTGCACCTGCTCGACGCCCTCGGCATCGAGAAGGCGGCGTTCGTCGGCAACTCGATGGGCGGCGCGACGACGCTGCGCTTCGCCACCGAGCACCCCGGCCGGATGTCGCACCTGATCACCATGGGCGCGGGCTCACCCGGCCCGGTGCTCTTCCAGCCCGGCGACGGCCCCACCGAGGGTCTGAAGATCCTGCAGAAGGGCTACCGCGACCCCTCGCCGGCGGTGATGCGCGAGCTGGTCGACATCATGACCTTCGACCCCGCCTTCGCCTCCGACGAGCTGGTGCTGCAGCGCTCCGAGGCCGCCCGGGCCCGCCCCGACCACCTGGCCAACTTCATCGCCGGGATGAGCCGCGGCCGGCCCTGGGTGGACCCCGCCAAGCTGGCCCAGGTGCGCGTCCCCGCGCTGCTCTTCCACGGCCGCGACGACCGGGTGGTGCACTTCGAGCACTCCCTGGAGCTCGTCGCGCTGATCCCCGACGCGCGGCTGGTGCTGCTCAACCGGTGCGGCCACTGGGCCCAGCTCGAGCACGCCGAGGAGTTCAACCGGCTGGTCCGGGACTTCGTCCTGAACCGCTGACCAGCCATTCCGCTCCCCGGCACACGCTGCTGGACCCCTCCCGGGGACCCGCAGAGCATCGGTGCCGGACCTCGTCCACACCACATCGAACCCACCCCGGAGGGGACGTCATGGCCGAAGTCGTCGGCTTGGGATACGCGATCGTCGAGGCGCGCGACCTCGGCGCCTGGAAGGAGTTCGCCTGCGACCTGCTGGGTCTGCAGCCGGTCACCGCGACCGAGGACCGCCTGGTCCTGCGGATGGACGACAAGGCCTACCGGGTCGACGTCCGCCGCGGGGAGGCCGACGCGGTCACCGTGCTGGGCTGGGAGGTCAAGGGCCCCCGTGAGCTGGAGGAGCTCGCCACCGCCCTGGAGAGCAACGGCTACGCGGTCAAGCGCGGCGACGCCGCGCTGGCCCAGGAGCGCCAGGTCAGCGGGATCGTCTCCTTCGACGACCCGGAGGGCCAGGGGCTCGAGCTGTTCTACGGCCTGAAGAAGGACCGGGCGCGCTTCGTCTCGCCGACCGGGGCCCGGTTCGTCACCGGCGCCGGCGGCCTGGGCCACGCCTTCCAGATGGTCCGCGACAACGACGCCTACAACGCGCTCTACCTCGACATCCTGGGCTTCAGGCTGAGCGACTACATCGACTTCGGCCCCGGGATGTACGGCACCTTCACGCACGCCAACGAGCGGCACCACTCCTTCGCGTGGGCGCCGATCCCGTTCGCGCCGCAGGGCGTCGGGCACCTGATGTTCGAGGTGGACGAGCTCGACGTCGTCGGGCGCGCGTGGGACGAGGTGCAGGCCGGTGCGGCGCCGATCGCCTCGACGTTCGGCAAGCACTCCAACGACGAGATGCTGTCGTTCTACGTGAAGACGCCGTCGGGCTTCCAGGTCGAGTACGGCTTCGGCGGCAAGCTCATCGACGACGCCACCTGGACGCCGTCCCGCTACGACGTCCCCAGCTACTGGGGCCACAAGCGGACCGACCCCAACGAGCCGGACGTCTGAGCCGACCCGGACCACACGACGAGATCCCCGCTGCGGAGCCCGGCCCGGCCGGCTCCGCAGCGGCGTTCCGGGCCCCGGACGGCGCCCCGGCAGTCAGGCAGCGGAGAGGGGACGAGCAGCGTGCACGAGGTGCGGGAACGGGTCGAGAAGCTGGCCGAGGAGCTCGCTGCCCGGGCCGAGGAGGCCGACGCGCTCGGCTGCCTGCCCGACGACACCGCCGAGCAGCTCCGCGCGGCCGGGGTGGTGCGGCTGCTGCAGCCGGTCGAGTACGCCGGCTTCGAGGCCTCGCCGGTGGAGTTCTTCGAGACCGTGCTCGCCGTGGGCGCCCGCTCCGCGGCGGCCGGGTGGGTCAGCGGCGTGGTGGGCGTCCACCCCTTCGAGATCGCCCAGGCCGACCGGCGGGTGCAGGACGAGATCTGGGGCCTGGACCCCGACACCTGGGTCGCCTCCCCGTACGCGCCCTTCGGCCGGGCCCGGCGGGTCGAGGGCGGCTACCGGTTCAGCGGCCGCTGGCCCTTCTCCTCGGGCACCGACCACTGCGAGTGGGTGGTCCTGGGCGGGCTCCTGGTGGACGACGACGGGCGGCCGCAGCCGCCCGAGCCGTTCCGGCACTTCGTCCTGCCCCGGCGCGACTACGAGGTGCTGCACGACTCCTGGCAGGTGATGGGCCTGCAGGGGTCCGGCAGCAAGGACGTCGTCATCCGCGACGCCTTCGTCCCCGACCACCGGGTGATCGACCCGGCCGACCTGCGGGAGGGGCGGGCCGCCCAGGTGGCCGGGCGGGGCGACGTCCCGCTCTACCGGATGCCCAACCACACGATGTTCGCCTCGGCCATCATCGCCGCCACCCTCGCGATGGCCGAGGGCGCGGTGGCGCACGCGGTCGCGCACCTGCGGATGCGCCCGACGGCGGCGGGGCGCCCCTCCGCCGCGGACCTGGGTGTGCTCGGAGCGGCCACCGCCGACGTCGCGGCGAGCCGGGTGCACTTCCTCGCCGACATCCAGCGGATGTACGACGTCGTGTGCGCCGGCGGCCGCGTCGACCTCGCCACCCGGGTGGAGATCCGGCGCAACCAGGTGCGCGCCTCCCGCCGCGCCGTGGACGCCGTCGACCGGGTCTTCGCCGTCACCGGCGGGGGCGGCCTGCGCAGCGACAACCCGCTGCAGCGCTACTGGCGGGACCTGCACGCCGGCATGAACCACATCTGCAACGTCGCCGACCCGATGTACGACGCGGACGGCCGGCTGCGCTTCGGCCACCCGCTGCCGCCGGGCCTCACCGCCATCTGAGCCCGGCACCGCCTCCCTCGAGGCCCCCCGAGCGGCGGTTTCCGCGGAAACCGTGGGGGGTGAGGTCCGGACTTCCCGCGCGGAGAGTCCGGACCCGGAACGAGGGGCCGGTCCGCGGCTGCGGACCGGCCCCTCGTCCCGTGCAGACGTCAGGCGGCCTGGGCCGCCGCGTACTCGGCCGAGATCTGGGCCGCGGCCCGGCGCACGTGGGCCGCGTTGACGCTCGGGTTGAACCGGGTCGTCGAGCCGGACACCGAGATCGCGGCCACTGCCCGCCCGTCGACGAGGATCGGCGCCGCGACGCAGGTCAGCCCCAGCGCGGCCTCCTCGCGGTCGAACGCGATGCCGTTGGTGCGCACCCGGCCGAGCTCGTTGAGGAAGCGCCCCGGCTCGGCGATCGAGTACGGCGTCCGCCGCTCGAGGCCGGCGGAGACCACCCGGCGGGCGGTGCCGGCGTCGCCGAAGGCGAGGATCGCCTTGCCGAGCCCGACGCAGGCGGCCGGCATGCGGCCGCCGACGGTGGTGGGGGTCCGGACGGCGCGGTGCCCGTGGATCTTCTCCAGGTAGACGACGTCGTTGCCCTCGAGGACGCCGAGGTGCACCACGTTGCCGGTGCTCACGTACAGCTCGCTCAGGTAGGGGAGGGCGAGGTCGCGCAGCCCGCGCGGGCGGCAGTGGTGCACCCGGTTGCCGAGCTCGAACAGCCGCCAGCCCAGGCGGTAGTCGGTGCCGGTCCGCTCCACGTAGCCGCCCTGCTCCAGGTAGGCCAGCAGCCGGAACGCCGTCGACTTGGGGACGCCGGCCCGGCGCGCGAGCTCGCTCACGCCGAGGCTGGGCCCGGCCAGCCGGAAGGCGTCGAGCAGCTGGAGGGCCTTGCTCACCGACGTGGGTGCCCCCGCCCGGTCGCCGCCCTCGGGATCCGACCCGGGCCGGCGGGGGGCGGGGGTGGAGGAGACGACCTCGGCGGTGAGGGTCATGGAGGAGCCCTTCTCTCGGGGGTGCCGGTCCAGCTGCTGCGGTGCCGCCTGGGGAGTGACGGCGATCACCGTGTCAGGACTCACTGTAGCGGTCGATACAGAGAAGGGAAGGGTCTTGCGGCCCTCCTTCGGGTGGTCCGACTCGACGCGCCTCCTGACCAGCGGTTACGCGCACGGCCCCGCACCGGCCGTGCCGCGGAGTGGCACGCGAGGGTGGCTCGGTGCGGGCGCCTCGCCTCGGATACGGGCGCACGACCCCACCGAGGAGGACCTCCATGACGAGCACCGTGGCGACGCTGCCCCGCCGGCGGCTGGGCACCAGCGACCTCACCGTGTCGGTGTGCGGGCTGGGCGGGAACGTCCTCGGCCCGCCCCGGCTGGACGCCGCGGCCACCCGCGAGGTGATCGCCGCCGCCCTCGACCTGGGCGTCGACCTCGTCGACACCGCCGACGTCTACGGGCAGGGGCGGTCGGAGGCCCTCGTCGGGGCGGCGCTCGGCGCCCGCCGCGACCGCATGGTCATCGCCACCAAGTTCAACCTGCGCCAGCTGGACGACGCCCCGGTGGCCGCGCACGTCCGCCGGGCGGCCGAGGCCAGCCTGCGCCGCCTGGGCACCGACCGGATCGACCTCTACCAACTGCACTTCCCGCGCGACGGCGTCGATCCCGCCGAGCTGCTCGACGTCCTCGACGACCTCGTGCGCGAGGGCAAGGTGCGGGCGCTGGGCATCTGCAATGCCGGCGCCTGGCGGGTGAGCGAGGCCAACCACCTGGCGAACGCGCGGGGGCGGCAGGCCTTCGCGACCGTCCAGGACTACTACCACCTGCTGGCCCGGGGGCTGGAGGCCGAGGTGCTGCCCTACGCCCGGCGCACCGGTGTCGGCGTGCTGCCCTACCACCCGCTGGCCGGCGGCTTCCTCACCGGCAAGTACCGGCGGGGTGCGCCCCGCCCGGCCGGCACCCGCGGCGCCGCCGGCAGCGGGATCGTCGACACGATGGACGTCCCGGCGCACCACGCCACGCTCGACCGCCTCCGCGCGCTGGCCGGCCGGCTGGGACGCCCGCTCAGCGAGCTGGCGCTGGCCTGGCTGGCCGGCCGTCCCGGCGTCGCCTCGGTGATCGCCGGGGTGAGCAGCGTCGCGCAGCTGCGGTCCAACGTCGCCGGCTGCAGCTGGCAGCTCGCCCCCGCCGTCGTGGCCGAGCTGGACGCGATCACCGCGCCCGCCGGGGTGTGGAGCCCGGAGCGGCTGCCGTACGAGGTGCGCCGTCCGACGGCGTCCTGACGCCGTCCCGGACAGCGGCACGGACTCCGTGCCCGGCGGGGGGGCCGGTGCCCAGACTCGGTGTCATGACGCTCACCCAGGAGGTCGACCCGACGCGGTTCCGGGCGACGCTCGGGCACTACCCGACCGGGGTCGTGCTCGTGACGGCGATCGACGCGACCGGGGCGCCGGTCGGCATGGTCGTCGGCTCGTTCACCTCGGTGTCGCTGGACCCGCCGCTGGTCGCCTTCCTGCCCACCCGCGGCTCCGAGCGCTTCGCGCGGCTGCGCACCGCGTCGTCCTTCTGCGTCAACGTGCTGGCCTCCGACCAGGGGGACCTGTGCCGCCGGTTCAGCACCAAGGGGGTGGAGGACTTCACCGGCATCGCGTGGACGCCGTCCCCGTCCGGCGCACCGGTCGTGGCGGGCGCGGTGGCGTGGATCGACTGCACGTTCGAGTCCGAGGTCGACGGCGGTGACCACGCCATCGTGCTGGGCCGGGTGCGCGCCCTCGACGTGGCCAACCCCGTGGCCCCGCTGCTGTTCCACCAGGGCGGCTTCGGCCGGTTCGCGCCGCTGTCCTGAGCCGGCACGGAGCCGGCCGGGCGTCAGGCCCCGGCGAGCACGGCGACGGCGGCCTCCGCGCAGGCGGTGTCCTCCTCGGGGGTCGCGCCGCTCACGCCGACGCCGCCGACCACCTCGCCGTCCCGCACCACCGGCAGCCCGCCGCCCAGCGTCGTCGGCCGGAACCCCAGCTGCTCCCCGGCGACCACGAGCACCTCGGGACGCCGCTCGGCCACCTCCCGCAGCTCGCCGGAGGGACGGCGGAACGCCGCCGCCGTGGCCCCCTTCGCGCGGGCGATCCCGGCGGTGAACCCGGGGGCGCCGTCCGCGCGGGCGACGACGACCTCCATCCCGGCGAGGTCGACCACCGCCACGCTCACCCGCACTCCGATGCCCTCGGCGTGGGCCAGCGCGGCCTCCGCCGCCGCCCGCGCCCGGTCGTACCGGATGGCGCCGCTCATGCCCGCTCCTCCTCGTCCCCGGCGGCCTCCGCGACCGCCGCCTCCACCGTGCCGACCAGCAGGTCGACCAGCTCCGCCGGGTTCCAGGGCTCGTCGATCTGCTGGGCCAGGAAGTACCCGTCGGTGCTCGCGATGACGAAGCGGGCGAGGGTGCGCGCCAGCTCCGGACGCCGGTCGCGCACCTCGTCGTCGAGGCCGGCGGCGAACCAGTCGGTGATCCGCTCCTCGACCTCGGCGCGGATCCGCACGTAGAGGGTGCGGGCCGCGGGCTCGGTCGCCCGGTTCTCCAGGGTGAGCATCTGGCCGATGCGGAGGAAGTCGGGCGCCTCGGTGAGGGTGCGGACGGAGTGGTCGAGCACCGCCCGCAGCCCGTCGGCGAGGGACGCCCCGGGGGGCATCGGCTCCCAGTCCGGCTGCCCCGAGACCCACTCCGCGAAGCTGTGCCGGACGACCCCGGCGAGCAGCTCGTCCTTGTCCTTGAAGAACCAGTAGACCGAGCTGACCGGCAGGCCCGAGCGCTGGGTCACCTTCGAGATGGTGGTGCCCTCGTAGCCGGACTCGGCGGCGATCGCGGCCGCGGCGGCGAGGATCCGCTCCCGTGACCCCTCCGCCTGCGGCGCGCGGGCGGGCCGGCTCACGCGCGCACCGGGAGCGCACGGCTGACGGCGGCGTGCAGCCCGGCCGCGAGCAGCTCGACGACCGCGTCGCGGTCCCACCCCGGGTCGGCGCGCAGCCCGATGTACAGGCCGTCCATGGTGGCCATCTGGAACCGGGCCAGCCGCTCGGTCAGCTCCGGGTCCTGCGCCACCGCCTCGACCGGCAGCACCTGGTGCCACAGGGCGGTGCTGACCCGCCGGGCCTCCCGGCGCACCTCGAGGAAGCGCCGGCGCGCGGCCGGCTCGACCACCCGCTTCTCCAGCGCCAGCATCAGCCCGAGCCGCCAGAACTCGGGTGAGGTGGAGATGGCCGCGGCGCCCTGGCGCAGCCGGGCCCGCAGCTGCTCGCGCAGGTCCGCCGGCCCGCCCTCCCAGCGCGGCGCCGGCATCGACTCCGCCCAGCGGCGGTAGCTGTACTCCAGCGCCTCGGCCAGCAGCTCGTCCTTGCTGCCGAAGTGCCAGTAGACGGAGCTGGCCGGCAGCCCGGCGCGCTCGGTGACCAGGCCCAGGCTGGTGCCGTCGTAGCCACGCTCGGCGGCGATCGCCAAGGTGGCCTCGAGGATCCGCCGGCGGGACTCCTCACCCTGGCGGTGCCGGCGCTCGGTCTTCCTGGGCATCTGCTCCCCGTTCGGCGGTCCCGGCCCCGGGCTGGGCGGGCACGAGACGATCATCCCCCGCCCGGGGCGAGCGGACCGTGCGGGGCCGGATCAGCCGGGGACGACGGCGCCCGCGGCCGGGGACAGCTGGTGCCCCATCCGCTCCCGCTTGGTCCGCAGGTAGCGCACGTTGTGCGGCGTCTCCACGACCGGCAGCGCGACCCGGCCGACGATGTCGAGGCCGTAGCCGTCGAGGCCGCCGTACTTGGCCGGGTTGTTGGTGATCAGCCGCAGCCGGCGGATGCCGAGGTCGCCGAGGATCTGGGCGCCGATGCCGTAGCTGCGCGAGTCGACCGGCAGGCCCTGGGCGGTGTTGGCGTCGACGGTGTCGAGGCCGGCCTCCTGGAGGGCGTAGGCGCGGATCTTGTGGCCCAGTCCGATCCCGCGCCCCTCGTGGCCACGCAGGTACACGACCGCGCCGACGCCCTCGGCGGCGATCTCGGCGAGCGCCTGCTCCAGCTGGGCGCCGCAGTCGCAGCGCAGTGAGCCGAGGATGTCGCCGGTGAGGCACTCGCTGTGCACCCGCACCAGCGCGCCGCGCTCGGACTGGCCGGCCGCGGCGACGTCCCCCATGACCAGGGCGAGGTGCTCGGTGCCGTCGAGGACGTTGCGGTAGGCGACCGCCCGGAAGGTGCCGAACTCGGTGGGCATCGAGGCGGTCGCCACCAGCTCGACGAGCCGCTCGGTGGCCCGTCGGTGGCGGACCAGGTCGGCGATGTCGAGGACGACGAGGTCGTGCTCGGCGGCGAAGGCGCGCAGGTCGGCGCCGCTGCGCATGGTGCCGTCGTCGGCGGTGATCTCGCCGATGACGCCGACGCCGGACAGCCCGGCCATGGTCAGCAGGTCGACGGTGGCCTCGGTGTGCCCGGCGCGCACCAGGACGCCACCCGCACGGGCGCGCAGCGGGAAGACGTGGCCGGGCCGGCGGAGCTCGGCGGGGCCGGTGGCCGGGTCGGCCAGTGCGCGGAAGGTGCGGGCGCGGTCGGCGGCCGAGACGCCGGTGCCGGTGTGCACCGAGTCGACGGTGACGGTGAAGGCGGTGCCGTGGGCGTCGGTGTTGTCGGTGACCATCGCCGGCAGCCGCAGCTCGTCGGCGCGGGCCGCGGGCATCGGGGCGCAGACGATGCCGGTGCTGTGCCGGACGAGGAAGGCCATCTGCTCCTCGGTCACCAGCTCGGCGGCGGCCACGAGGTCGCCCTCGTTCTCCCGGTCGGCGTCGTCGACCACGACCACCATGCGGCCCTCGGCGAGCGCGGCGACGGCGTGCTGCACCGCGGTGGCGGGCATCTGGCGCCGCGGGGCGGGGATACGGCTGGAGGTCATGGTGGTCCTTCCGCGGGGGCGACGATCTCTGTAACGATCGCTACGGACAACGGAACCACGGCGTGGCGCGCGCCACAAGGCGCCTCCGACGCTGCGTGCCGTCCAGTGGACCGGTGTGGCCGGACCGCCCGGCACGGCACTTCCGCGGCGCGGAAGGGCGGCTGGGGTTCCGCACATCGGAACGCCGCGGTAGGCGTCCCGGGGGAGGGGCGGCCATGGTCGTGGTCCCACCGGCTCCCCGAGGACAGTGATGACACAGGCAACCACCCCACCGGACGTGGCCCGCACCCGGCGGGCGGCCGTCGCCGAGGCCGCCGAGCGGCTCGAGGTGGCCGCGCGGACCGGCGTTCCGTGCCGGCCGGTGCGCGATCTCATCGGCACCGACGACGTCGAGCACGCCTACGCGGTGCAGCAGCGGCTCACCGCGCGCCGGCTGGCCGAGGGCGCCCGCGTCGTCGGTCGCAAGATCGGCCTGACCTCGCCCGCGGTGCAGGCCCAGCTGGGTGTGGACCGCCCCGACTTCGGCGTCCTGTTCGCCGACATGGACGTGACCGGCCTGGCCGAGGTCCCGTCCGGGCGGCTGCTCCAGCCCAGGACCGAGGCCGAGATCGCCTTCGTCCTCGGTGCGGACCTCGATGAGGGCCCGCTGGACGCCGACCAGGTGCGCGGCGCGGTGGAGTACGCCGTCGCGGCGCTGGAGATCGTCGACAGCCGGATCGCCGGCTGGGACATCACCTTCGGCGACACCGTGGCCGACAACGCCTCCAGCGGGCTGTTCGTGCTGGGGGAGACGCGGTCGACCCTGGCGGAGTTCGAGCCGGTCGCGGCCGCCATGCGCATGACCCTGGACGGCGAGGTCGTCTCCGAGGGCACCGGCGCGGCCTGCCTGGGCGACCCGCTCGCCGCGCTGGCCTGGCTGGCGCGGACCGCCCGAGAGGTCGGCGACCCGCTCCGGGCCGGCCAGGTCGTGCTCTCCGGCGCCCTCGGCCCGATGGCCCCCACCCCGCCCGGCTCGGTCGTGGTCGCGGAGATCGGCGCACTCGGCACCGTCACGGCCACGTTCTCCCGGAGGGACGCCTGATGCGCACGGCGAAGGTGGCGGTGATCGGGTCGGGCAACATCGGCACCGATCTGATGATCAAGGTGATCCGGCACTCCGAGGTGCTGGTGATGGGCGCGATGGTCGGGATCGACCCCCACTCCGACGGGCTGGCCCGCGCCCGGCGGATGGGGGTGCCCACCACGTCCGAGGGCGTCGACGGGCTGATCGCGATGGACGGCTTCGGCGACATCGAGATCGTCTTCGACGCCACCTCGGCCAAGGCGCACGTGGCCAACGCGCAGAAGCTGGCGCCGTACGGCAAGAAGCTGGTCGACCTGACCCCGGCGGCGATCGGGCCCTACGTCGTCCCGCCGGTGAACCTCGACCAGCACCTGGCCGCGGACGCGACCAACGTCAACATGGTGACCTGCGGCGGCCAGGCCACGATCCCCATGGTGGCCGCGGTCGCCCGGGTGACCCCGGTGCCCTACGCCGAGATCGTCGCCTCGATCGCGTCGAGGTCGGCCGGGCCGGGCACGCGGGCCAACATCGACGAGTTCACCGAGACCACGTCGCACGCCATCGAGGCCGTCGGCGGCGCGGGACGCGGCAAGGCGGTGATCATCCTCAACCCGGCCGAGCCGCCGCTGATCATGCGCGACACCGTGCTCTGCCTGATCGGCGACGCCGACCACGACGCCATCCGCGCGTCGGTGGCGGAGATGGCGAAGACCGTCGCCGGGTACGTCCCCGGCTACCGGCTCAAGCAGGACGTGCAGTTCACCCCGATCGCCGAGGGCGAGCCGGTGCACACCCTGCTGCCCGAGGGTGCGCCCCGGGTGACCACCCGGGTGACGGTGTTCCTCGAGGTCGAGGGCGCCGCGCACTACCTCCCGGCCTACGCCGGCAACCTCGACATCATGACCTCGGCCGCCGTGCGGGTCGGCGAGGCCCTCGCGACCCGCACTCCCGCGCAGGTGACGGCATGACCACCGAGCTCTACGTCCAGGACGTCACGCTGCGGGACGGCATGCACGCCGTCCGGCACCGCATCACCCCGGCCGACGTCGGCCGGATCGTCGCCGCGCTGGACGCCGCCGGGGTCGACGCCATCGAGGTGGCCCACGGCGACGGGCTGGCCGGCGGCAGCCTCACCTACGGCCCGGGCAGCCACACCGACTGGGAGTGGCTCGAGGCCGCCGCGGAGAACCTGTCCCGCGCCGTCCTCACCACCCTGCTGCTGCCGGGCATCGGCACCATCGCCGAGCTGGAGCACGCCTACTCCCTCGGCGTCCGGTCGATCCGGATCGCCACCCACTGCACCGAGGCCGACGTCGCCGCCCAGCACATCGCCACCGCCCGCGACCTGGGCATGGACGTGTCGGGCTTCCTGATGATGAGCCACATGGCCCCGGCCGCCGAGCTGGCCCGGCAGGCCGCGCTGATGGAGTCCTACGGGGCGCACTGCGTGTACGTCACCGACTCCGGCGGCCGGCTGACGATGGACGGCGTCCGGGAGCGGGTCCGCGCCTACCGCGACGTGCTGGACCCCGGCACGCAGCTGGGCATCCACGCCCACCAGAACCTCTCCCTCGCCGTGGCCAACTCCGTCGTCGCCGTCGAGGAGGGGGTCACCCGGGTGGACGCCTCGCTGGCCGGGCACGGCGCCGGGGCGGGCAACTGCCCGATCGAGCCGTTCATCGCCGTGGCGGACCTGCAGGGGTGGCAGCACGGCTGCGACCTGTTCGCGCTGCAGGACGCCGCCGACGACCTGGTCCGCCCGCTGCAGGACCGGCCGGTCCAGGTCGACCGGGAGACCCTCACCCTCGGCTACGCCGGCGTCTACTCCAGCTTCCTGCGGCACGCGGAGACCGCGTCGTCCCGGTACGGCATCGACGTCCGCACCATCCTGCTCGAGGTCGGCCGCCGCCGGCTGGTCGGCGGCCAGGAGGACATGATCGTCGACATCGCCCTCGACCTGCAGGCGGCCCGCGCGGCCGAGGTCGGATAGCCGTCCGGGCGCCGCCCGCACGCCCCGATCACGGGCGGGGGGTGCGGGCGGAGCCGTGTCCTGGCCTACCCTCCCCGCAAGCCGGTGCGTCGTCCCCCGAGGAGCCCCATGTTCTCGAAGGTCCTGGTCGCCAATCGCGGGGAGATCGCCGTCCGGGCGTTCCGCGCCGCCTACGAGCTGGGTGCGGGCACGGTGGCGGTGTTCCCGTGGGAAGACCGCAACTCCGTGCACCGGCTCAAGGCCGACGAGAGTCACCAGATCGGCGAGGTGGGGCACCCGGTGCGGGCCTACCTGTCGGTGGAGGAGATCGTGCGCGCGGCCCGGGACGCCGGGGCGGACGCGGTCTACCCCGGCTACGGGTTCCTGTCGGAGAACCCGGACCTGGCCGAGGAGTGCGCGCGGGCGGGGATCGCCTTCGTCGGCCCGCCGGCCGAGGTGCTCACCCTGACCGGCAACAAGGCGCGGGCCATCGCGGCCGCGCGCGAGGCGGGGCTGCCGGTGCTGGCCTCCACCCAGCCCACCGACGACCTGGACACCCTGCTGGCCGCCGTGGAGGGCATGCCGTTCCCGGTGTTCGTCAAGGCGGTCGCCGGCGGCGGCGGGCGGGGGATGCGGCGGGTGGAGGACCCGGCCGAGCTGACCGGTGCGGTGCAGGCGGCCATGCGGGAGGCCGAGGCGGCCTTCGGTGACGCGACGGTGTTCGTCGAGCAGGCCGTGGTCGACCCGCGGCACATCGAGGTCCAGATCCTCGCCGATGCCCACGGCAACGTGGTGCACCTGTTCGAGCGGGACTGCTCGGTGCAGCGCCGGCACCAGAAGGTCGTGGAGCTGGCCCCCGCACCCAACCTGGACCCCGCGCTGCGGGAGCGGATCTGCGCCGACGCGGTCGCCTTCGCCCGGGCGATCGGCTACGTGAACGCCGGGACGGTGGAGTTCCTGCTCGATCCCCAGGGCCGGCACGTGTTCATCGAGATGAACCCGCGGATCCAGGTGGAGCACACGGTCACCGAGGAGGTGACCGACGTGGACCTCGTGCAGGCCCAGCTGCGGATCGCGTCGGGGGAGACGCTGGCCGACCTCGGCCTGGCGCAGGAGACGATCGTGCTGCGCGGGGCGGCGCTGCAGTGCCGGATCACCACCGAGGACCCGGCCAACGGCTTCCGCCCCGACACCGGCCGGATCACCGCCTACCGCTCCCCGGGCGGGGCCGGGATCCGGCTGGACGGCGGCGCGTCGCTGGGCGCGGAGGTGGAGGCGCACTTCGACTCGCTGCTGGTCAAGCTGACCTGCCGCGGCCGGGACTTCGCCACCGCGGTGGCCCGGGCCCGCCGGGCGGTGGCGGAGTTCCGCATCCGCGGGGTGGCCACCAACATCCCGTTCCTGGCCGCGCTGCTCGACGACCCGGAGTTCGCCGCCGGGCGGGTGACGACGTCGTTCATCGAGCAGCGCCCGGAGCTGCTCACCGCGCGCTCCAGCGCCGACCGGGGCACCAAGCTGCTCACCTTCCTGGCCGACCTGACGGTGAACGAGCCGCACGGGGAGCGCCCGCACCTGGTCGACCCGGTGGAGAAGCTGCCCCGGGTGAACCTGCGCACGGCCCCGCCGGAGGGTTCCCGGCAGCGGCTGGCCGAGCTCGGTCCGGAGGCCTTCGCCGCCGACCTGCGGGCGGCGACGGCGCTGGCGGTCACCGACACCACCTTCCGCGACGCCCACCAGTCCCTGCTCGCCACCCGGGTCCGCACCCGGGACCTGCTGGCCGTGGCCGGTCACGTGGCGCGCAGCACCCCGGAGCTGCTGTCACTGGAGTGCTGGGGCGGGGCGACCTACGACGTCGCGCTGCGGTTCCTGCACGAGGACCCGTGGGACCGGCTGGCCGCGCTGCGCGAGGCGGTGCCCAACATCTGCCTGCAGATGCTGCTGCGCGGCCGCAACACCGTCGGCTACACGCCCTACCCGGAGGCGGTGACCGACGCGTTCGTCGCCGAGGCCGCGCGCACCGGCATCGACGTGTTCCGGGTGTTCGACGCGCTCAACGACGTCGGGCAGATGCGCCCGGCGATCGACGCCGTCCGGGCCACCGGGACGGCGATCGCCGAGGTGGCGCTGTGCTACACCGGCGATCTGTCACACCCTCAGGAAGACCTCTACACGCTGGACTACTACCTGCGGCTGGCCGAGCAGATCGTCGACGCCGGCGCGCACATCCTGGCGATCAAGGACATGGCCGGCCTGCTCCGGCCGCCCGCGGCCGCGACCCTGGTGACCGCGCTGCGGGAGCGCTTCGACCTGCCCGTCCACCTGCACACCCACGACACCGCCGGCGGCCAGCTGGCCACCCTGATGGCGGCGTGGCAGGCAGGGGTGGACGCCGTGGACGGGGCCGTGGCCAGCATGGCCGGCACCACCTCGCAGCCGCCGCTGTCGGCGATCGTGGCCGGCACCGACGCCACCGAGCGGGCCACCGGCCTGGACCTGAAGGCCGTGAACGACCTGGAGCCCTACTGGGAGGCCGTCCGGCGGGTGTACGGGCCGTTCGAGTCCGGCCTGCCGTCCCCGACCGGCCGGGTCTACACCCACGAGATCCCCGGCGGGCAGCTGTCCAACCTGCGCCAGCAGGCGATCGCCCTGGGCCTGGGTCAGCGGTTCGAGGAGGTCGAGAACGCCTACGCGGCCGCCGACCGGTTGCTGGGCCGGCTGGTCAAGGTCACCCCGAGCTCCAAGGTGGTCGGCGACCTGGCCCTGCAGCTGGTCGGCTCCGGCGTCGCGGTCGAGGACTTCGCCTCCGACCCGGCCAAGTACGACCTCCCCGACTCGGTCATCGGGTTCCTGCGCGGCGAGCTGGGCGACCCGCCCGGCGGCTGGCCCGAGCCGTTCCGCACCCGCGCGCTGGAGGGCCGCCGTCCCGCCGAGCCCCCGGCCGAGCTGTCCGAGGACGACGTCCGCGGGCTGGCCGAGCGGCCGCGCCGGACGCTGAACCGGCTGCTGTTCCCCGGCCCGACGCGGGAGTACGAGGCGCACGTGGACAGCTACGGCGACGTCTCGGTGCTGCCCACCAAGGAGTTCCTCTACGGCCTGCGGCGGGGCGAGGAGCACGCCGTCGACCTCGAGCCCGGCGTCACCCTGCTGATGGGGGTGGAGGCCGTCTCCGACCCCGACGAGCGCGGCATGCGCACCGTCATGTGCTCGCTGAACGGGCAGCTGCGCCCGGTCTCCATCCGCGACCGCAGCGTCGACGCCAAGGTCAAGGCCGCCGAGAAGGCCGACCGCAACGCCCCCGGCCAGGTGGCCGCCCCCTTCGCCGGCGTCGTCACGCTGCAGGTGGAGGAGGGCGACACCGTCGAGTCCGGCCAGGCCATCGCGACCATCGAGGCCATGAAGATGGAGGCCGCCATCACCGCACCGGTCGCCGGCGCCGTGCAGCGGGTCGCCATCGGCCCGGTGCAGCAGGTCGAGGGAGGAGACCTGCTCGTCGTGCTGGCCTGACCGGGGACGGCCTAGCATCTGCGGCCGTGCGCCCGTTCCTGCTGCTGGCCTCGCGCGCCGAGGACGAGGCCGCGGACGACGAGTACGCGGCGTTCCTCCGGCTGACCGGCCTGGCCGAGCACGAGCTGCGCCGGGTGCGGATGGAGGCCGGGCCGCTGCCGGAGCTGCACCTCGACGACTACTCCGGCGTCCTGCTCGGCGGCGGGCCCTACAACTCCAGCGACCCGCCGGAGGAGAAGTCGGCCGCGCAGCGCCGGGTGGAGGCCGAGCTCCAGCCGCTGCTGGACGAGGTGGTCGCCCGCGACCTGCCGTTCCTCGGCGCCTGCTACGGCATCGGCACGCTGGGGGTGCACCAGGGCGGGGTGGTCGACCGCACGTACGGCGAGCCGGTCTCCTGCGTGCCGATCGTGCTCACCTCGGCCGGTCAGGCCGACCCGGTGCTCGACGGGGTGCCGGAGGTGTTCGACGCGCTGGTCGGGCACAAGGAGGCCTGCCGGGTGCTGCCGCCGTCCGCGGCGCTGCTGGCGACGTCGGCGGCCTGCCCGGTGCAGATGTTCCGGATCGGCCAGAACGTCTACGCGACGCAGTTCCACCCGGAGCTCGACGTCGCCGGTGTGGTCACCCGCGCCCGGGTCTACCAGCACGCCGGCTACTTCCCACCGGCCGAGCTCGAGGAGCTGATCGCCCGGCTGCGGACCGCCGTGGTCTCCGAACCGGGTCGGGTGCTGGCGAACTTCGTCGCCCGCTACGCCTAGCGATCCCCGCGGGGTCCTCCGTCAGGCGTCGGACAGCGAGGTGAGCATCCCCAGCGCCTGGGCCTTGACCACGGCCTCCAGCTGGGAGCGCACGCCGAGCTTGGTGTGCAGCGACTTCACGTAGCCCCGGCAGGTCTCCAGGGTGATCCCCAGGACCCGCGCGATCGTCTTGACCTGCATCCCCTGGCCCAGGCAGTCGAGGACCTCCTGCTCCCGGCGGGTGAGCTGCGGCCGGGCCGCGGTGACCGGTCGCGGTGCCGCACTCGGCGTCGCGGCGAAGGTGGACGGCGCCACGAGCATCTGGCCGGGTCGCACGCGGCTCAGCACGTCGATCATCTCGGCGAGCGAGCCGTCCTTCGGGATGAACGCCGACGCGCCGGCCTGGGTCGCGCGGACCACCCAGTCGGGGTCGCGGTGCGCGGTGACGACGGCGACGACCGTGTCCGGCGCGACCTCGCGCAGCCGCCGGGTGGCGGTCAGCCCGTCCTGCCGCGGCATCTCGATGTCCATGACGACGATGTCGGGCTGCAGCTCCTGGGCCATCGACACGGCCTGGGCCGCGGAGTGCGCCGTCCCCAGCACGTCCATCCCTGCGGCGGCCAGCGCCCCGGACAGCAACTCGGCGAACGTGCGGTGGTCGTCGACCACCAGCACGCGAGGCGGGTCGAGGTCGGGAAGCCGGTCGAGCGGAGCGAGTGCCAAGGAGTCCCCCAGGGAGGTCGGCCCCCCGCTGTTGGAGGGCGCGACCATGGGAACCCGGCGCAGCGACGCGCACCAGGGTTCCGGGCGAAGTCCGGACGAAGGTCCCTAGAACGCATGATGCGGACCCGAGAGTGTCGCAACGAAGCGTGACGAGACGGATCCGTTCCGCGAATCTGCCGTCCCGCCCCGCTTCTGCCGGCCGGAGGGACGAGGCAGACTGCCAGCGCAGGTTCGGCTCCTCCGGGGGCAGGCAGGAGGTCCGATGACTCCCAGCGGGGGCGCCCGGTGACCGTCGACGTCGGACGGCAGTCCTCCCCGGGCGGCCGGGGGGTGCTCGCCCGCGTCGCGCCGCTGCGCCGCGCGCTGCGCACCGAGGCCGGCAGCGCGGGACTCCTGCTGCTGACCACCGTGGTCGCGCTGCTGTGGGTCAACTCGCCCGCGCGGGGCAGCTACGACGCCTTCTGGCACACCGACCTCGCCGTCCGGATCGGCGAGGCGGAGCTCGCGCTCGACCTGCAGCACTGGGTCAACGACGGCCTGATGGTGTTCTTCTTCTTCGTCGTCGGGCTGGAGATCAAGCGCGAGCTGGTGATGGGCGAGCTCACCGACCGGCGGCGGGCCGCGGTCCCGGCGCTCGCCGCGGTCACCGGCCTGGCGGTGCCCGCGCTGGTCTACGTGCTGTTCAACCTCGGCGACGAGGCGGTGTCGGCCTGGGGGGTGGTGATCTCCACCGACACGGCGTTCCTGCTGGGGGTGCTGGCCCTGGTCGGCCCGGCCTGCCCGGCGCAGCTGCGGCTCTTCCTGCTCACCCTGGCCATCGCCGACGACGTCGGCGCGCTCACCGTGATCGCGCTGTTCTACACCGAGCAGCTCGACCCGGTCGCGCTGGCCGTGGCCGTCGTGGGGCTGGCGATGATGGTCGGGCTGCGCTTCCTCCGGGTCTGGCGCGGACCGGCCTACCTCGTCCTCGGCCTCGCGGTGTGGGTGGCGATGTACGAGTCGGGCGTCCACCCGACGCTGGCGGGCGTCGTCATCGCGCTGTTCACGCCCGCGTACCCGGCCCGCCGCGAGGAGGTGGAGGACGCCGCCCGGCGGACCCGGGCCTACCAGCAGTCGCCCAACCCCGAGTTCGCCCGGGCCGCCCGGCTGAGCATCGACCGGTCGGTGTCGGCCAGCGAGCGGCTGCAGCAGCTGTGGCAGCCGTGGACCAGCTTCGTCATCGTGCCGGTGTTCGCCCTCGCCAACGCCGGCGTCGCGCTGACCGGTGAGACGTTGCGGGCGGCGCTGTCCTCGCCGGTGACGATCGGCGTCATCGCGGGCCTGGTCCTCGGCAAGCTGGCCGGCATCCTGCTCGGCACCGGGCTGGCGATGCGGCTGCGCCTCGGGCAGCTGGCACCCGGCCTGACCCGCTGGCAGCTGGCCGGCGGCGCGGCTCTGTCGGGCATCGGCTTCACCATCTCCCTGTTCATCGTGGACCTGGCCTTCGACGACGAGCGGTCGGCCGACGAGGCGCGGGTCGGCGTGCTGGCGGCGTCGGTGCTCGCCGCATTCCTGGGCTGGGGGCTCTTCCGGCTGGCCGACCGCCTCCGCCCACCCGGCACCGGCGGCCGGCCGGTGCTGCTCGACCCGCCGGTCGACCCGGCCCGCGACCACGTCCGCGGGCCGCTCGACGCACCGCTCACCCTGGTCGAGTACGGCGACTTCGAGTGCCCCTTCTGCGGGCGGGCCACCGGCGCGGTCGAGGAGGTGCGCGACCGCTTCGGCGACCGGCTGCGCTACGTCTTCCGGCACGTCCCACTGGTCGACGTCCACCCGCACGCGCGGCTGGCGGCCGAGGCGGCGGAGGCGGCCGCCGCCCAGGTGCGGTTCTGGGACATGCACGACCGGATGTTCAGCGCCCAGGACCGGCTCACCGCCGGCGACCTCCTCGACCACGCCGCGGCGATCGGCCTGGACGTGCAGCGCTTCGCCCGCGACCTCGGCGCCGGCCGCTACGCCCGCCGGGTCGAGGAGGACGTCGAGTCGGCAGAGGCCAGCGGGGTCGAGGGCACCCCGACCTTCTTCGTCAACGGCGTCCGTCACACCGGCCCCTACGACGCCGACAGCCTCGCCGCGGCGCTGCTCGCGACGGCGGGGGAGGACGCCGGGGCCCCGCTCCCGGTGGACGACGCCCTCGCCGGCGGCGCGCTGCCGGCGCTGGGGCCGCGCCGCGCCGGGCCGGTGTCCGCGGTCGACGGCGAACCCGAGCCGGTGCCCGCCGACCTGCCCGAGACCGCCGACCGGGACGGCGCCTACCCGCGGCTGTCCGACCAGCAGCTGGCCCTGCTGGAGCGGCACGGGTACCGGCGGTGGTACGAGGCCGGCGAGACGGTCTTCCGGGAGGGCGACCCCGGGTACGACTTCACCGTCGTGCTCTCCGGCGCGGTCGCGATGGTCGAGGACCACGGCCGGGCGGGGCAGCGGGTGATCGCCGTCCACGGCCCGCGGCGGTTCCTCGGGGAACTCGACCTGTTCAGCGCGCACCCGGTGACCCTCACCGCCGTCGTCCTCCGTCCCGGCGAGGTGCTGTGCGTGTCCGACGACCGGATGCGCGAGGTGTTCGCGGCCGACCACTCGCTCAAGGAGCTGGTGCTGCGGGCCTTCCTCCTGCGCCGCTCGATGCTGCTCGAGCTGGCCGCCGACCTGCGCATCGTCGGGCGGGGCGGCTCCGCGGACAGCCGCCGGCTGCAGGCGTTCGCCCGCGCCCACCGGCTGGCCGCGGTCTTCGTCGACCTCGACGGCAGCACCGACGGCGCGGCGATGCTGGGCGAGCTCGGCGTCTCGGAGGCCGACCTGCCGGTCGTCGTCTGGCGGGAGGGGGAGCTGCTGCGCAACCCGACCGACGCCGAGGTCGCCGCGGCCATCGGCGCCCGGGGCTGACGGCCGGTCAGCGGCAGGCCTCGGCCACCTCCGCGACCAGGTCGGCCGCGGCCGCGACCGCGGTGGTGAGCTCGTCGGGCCGGGTGCCGAGGTCCCGAGGACCTCCTGGGCGCGGGCGGCGAACCCCGGCGGCGCTCCCGGCAGCCGCCCGGCGGCGGCGACCGCGCCCTTCTCGTTGACCAGCCAGACCCCGGCGGCGGCGTGCAGGGCGTGCGCGCAGAGTCCGACGGCGCGGAACAGGCAGCCGGCGACGAACGTGGCGTCGCCGCGGGCGGTGGCCTTGGCGGCGATGTCGAGGCAGAACCGTGCCTCGACCAGCCGGCGGACCAGCGCGGCGCCGAGCGCCGGCGGGTAGCCGGCCACCTCCCGCTGCAGGGCGGCGACCTCGCCGGTGGCGTCGGCCAGGAGCACGCCGAGCGCCAGCTCGCCGGCGTAGGCGGCGTCGAGGAAGCCCAGCGGGTGGCCGACCTGGAAGTGGAAGGCGTACCGGCCCCGCCGCGCGTCGTGCCAGGCGGCGGCCACCCGGTCCACGTCGCGGTAGATCCAGTCCATCGCCAGGTCGCCCAGCCGCAGCCACGCGCCCCCGTCGACCCACGGGCCCCACTCGCCGGGCGCGGTGACCCGCGCTTCCGGGCCACAGAGCTCACGCGCCAGGACGCCGAGGGCGTCGGTGTCCAGGGGCGGCCGGTGGTACAGGCCGAGGTCGACGTCGGAGTCCGGGGTGTGGGTGCCGCGTGCCCGGCTCCCGCCGAGGGTCACCGCGAGCACGCCGGGCACCTCGGCCAGCCGCCCGGCCAGCGCCCGCAGCCGCGCCGGCCGGTCGCCGGGCAGTGCCCCCACCGGGTCGCCCACGGGACCGAGGCCAGGGCGTGGCGGGGAGCCCGGCCGGGCTCCGCGCCACGGGGATCAGCGCTGGGCGAGGTAGGCCGCGGCGGTCTCCCGCAGCCGGTCGTGCACGCCGTCGACGGCGATCGCGCCCCCGAGGTACCGCTTGGCCAGCTTCGCCACCATCGTGTAGTTCGTGTCCACGACGTTGCCGGCCGGCGCCAGCCCGGCCTGGCTGACCAGCTGGTAGGCGTCGAGGGGGTCCCACCCGGTCAGCTGCCCGGCCCAGGTGACCAGGTCGTGCTGGCTGATCCGGAAGGCGTCCTCCAGCGGCCGCACGGAGCCGGTCGACATGAGGAACTCGTCGCTCTCCAGCCGCGGCCAGGCCGGCGCCCCGCCCTTCACCACGTCGACCACGACGACCGTGCGCATCGCCGCCTCGACGGCGGTGCCACAGACCTCGCCCTCGCCCTGGCGGCAGTGCCCGTCGCCGAGGGACAGCAGCCCACCCGCGACGTTGACGCCGAAGTAGAGCGTCGTCCCGGCCCGGACCTCGGGGGTGTCCATGTTCCCGCCGTGCGCGCCCGGCGTGATGCTGGCGAACACCTCACCGCCGGCGGGGGCGACACCGATCGTGCCGTGCATCGGGTCGAGCGGGAGCTCGACCTCCGGGCCGCCGCGGCGGGGGCGGAACAGGCAGGTGCCCCGGTCGCGGTCGACCTCGTAGACCCAGACCAGCTCCTCGAGCGCCTCGTGCAGCATCGCCGTCGAGTGCGTGGTGGTCAGCGCCCCGAAGTGCGGGAACGTCGTCGACACGGCCCAGTCGCGCACCGGCGCGATCTCCACGAGGTGCACCGCCAGCGTGTCGCCCGGCTCGGCCCCTTCCACGGCGATCGGCCCCGTGACCGGGTTCAGGTAGGGGAACTCGCAGACCTCGCTCGGCAGGTCGCCGACCCCCCGCACCCGGCCGCCGAAGCAGTCCTCGGTGGTCAGCTCGACCACCGTGCCCGGGGCGACGGTCACCAGCGGGTCGCCACCGCCGCCGAAGGTGTAGCGGAGCTGGTCGGGCGTCGGCTCGACGGCGACGACCTCCAGGGCCGCCGTCATCGCCCCTCCTCGCGGGCGCTCGTCGGCCCGCTGAGCGGCCGTGCTGTGCTCATCGGTGACCTCGCACGCCCGGTCACAGGCCCTCCTCCGCGCGCAGCTCCGGCTTGCGGCCGGTGGCCAGCAGGACGGCCATGAGCACCAGGCCGATGACGAGCCAGGTGAACCCGAGGGTCTGCGCCGCCACCTGCGCGTTGATGACGACGTACACCAGGATCGTGAAGCCCAGCACGGGGACGGCGAGGTGCAGCCACCAGTTCCGGCTCTTCCGCCGGATGACGTAGTGGACGACCACCGACACGTGCAGCAGCAGGAACGCCGACAGTGCGCCGAAGTTGACCAGCGTGGAGAGCAGCGTGATGCCGTCCTCGCGCGTGGTCATGTACCAGCCCAGCACCAGGGAGATCAGCGCGACGAGCAGGGTCGCGTTGACCGGCACCCGCCGGGTGCGGTGCACCTGGGCGAGGAAGTGGGGGAGCTGCCGGTCGCGGGCCATGGCGAACAGCAGTCGCGAGGTGGCCGCCTGGGCCACCAGCGAGTTGGCGAAGCCCCACGCGACGGCCGTGGCGATCGCGGTGAGCGTCGACAGCCAGGCCCCGCCGGCGACCGCGGCGGCGTCGTAGAACGCCGTCCCCGCCGCGTCGCCCTCGGCGATGAGGGTGTCGGGGTCGGGCACGAGGAGGGCGGCGATCCAGGTCTGGACGATGAACAGCGTCCCGGCCAGCGCCAGCGCGGCGATCATCGCCTTGCCGATGGAGCGGGCCGACTCGCGGTTCTCCTCGGCGAGGGTCGAGATGCCGTCGAAGCCCAGGAAGCTCAGGACGGCGACCGACACGGCGCCGAACACCAGCTCCACCGAGAAGGTGTCGCTGTTGTAGATCGGCGAGAAGTCGAAGCCCCGCCCGGCACCACCGGCCAGTGCCACGATCCCGATGACCAGGAAGATCGCCAGCACGATCAGCTCGGCGACCAGCATGATCTTGTTGACCCGCGCGGTGAACTCGATGCCGAAGTAGTTGACGACGGTGTTGAGGACGACGAAGCCGATCAGCCAGACGAGCACCGGCACCGAGCTGACGATCGAGTGCATCGCGATCGCCGCGATGAGGTACAGCAGCGCCGGCACCAGCACGTAGTCGAGCAGGATCATCCACCCGGCGATGAAGCCGACCGGCTGGGCGATGCCGCGGCCGGCGTAGGTGTAGACCGAGCCGGCCATCGGGAACGCCCGCGACATCTGCGAGTACGAGGCCGCGGTGAAGGCCATGGCCAGGCCGCCGACGGCGTAGGCGAGGGCCACCATGCCGCCGGACGCCTGGAAGACGCCGCCGAAGATGCCGAACGGCGCGATCGGGACCATGAAGATCAGGCCGTACACCAGCAGGTCGGTGAAGGTCAGCGAGCGCTTGAGTTCCTGGCGGTAGCCGAACGCCTCGATGCCCGGGTCGCCGGTCGCGGGGATCGGTCCCCGGGCGGCGCCCGGGAGCGGACCGGCCGGGTCGCCGGTCCGGTGCTGGGTGGTGCGGGGGTCGCTCACGGCCACTCCTCTCCTCCGGCTCGGGGGCCGGGCGGGGAGAGAGTAGGCCGCAGTTGTTTCCAGATGGAAGCAACTGCGCGTGTCATCGGGGGGACCCGCGTCAGGCCGTGCGGACCTCGCGGAAGGACAGCCCCTCGGCCCGGGCCAGCCGGGGTGCGGCAGGGACCGGCCGCGGCGTCGCTCCGCGGCCGGGGAGGGTCACGGCGAGGCGGACGCCGTCGTAGACGCCCCGGGCATAGGCGCAGACCACCGGTGCGCTCGGTCCCGCCCGCCGGGCGTGCCGTTCCTGCAGGTCGATCTGTCCCTCGTCGGCGGCGCCGTCGACGGCCGCGAAGGACGGCATGCAGGCGAACAGCTCCCCGGTGGAGTCCCCGCCGACGGCGTACAGCCCGTTCTCCTCCAGCGCCCCGGACAGCCGTACGACCCGGTGGTCGAGGCCGGCCCGGGCGAACTCCCGGTTGAAGGCGACGAGGTCCCGCCCCACGAGGCTCAGCAGGACGGCGTCCGCGCGGCTGCGGCGGACCAGGTCCACCATCGCGCCCGGGTCGGACGGCCCGAACGGCACGAGCAGCTCGCCGACGACGTCGGCACCCAGCCCGTGCAGGACCGCGGTGGCCGCCCGGTGCACCGCCTGAGGCCAGACGTAGTCGTTGCCGACCAGGGCCCAGCGCCGGGCGCGGCGGTGCCGGACCAGCCAGGCGAGCGCGGCGGCGTGCTGCTCGCGCGGCGAGGAGCCGATCCGCAGCACGCCCGCGCGCTGCCGGCCGCCCTCGTGCGGCGGGGTGAAGACGTAGCGCACCCGGCCGGCGAGTGCCGCCTCCAGCGCACGGTGGACGTCACTGGTGTGGTAGCCGACGAGCACGTCGAACACCCCCGCGTCGAGCAGCGCCGACGCCTCGGCCGCGACCACGTGCGGCGGCCGGCCGGAGTCGACGGTCACCAGCTCCACCGGGCGGCCCCGCACCCCGCCGTCGGCGTTCGTCTCGTCGGTCGCCAGGCCGGCCAGGTCCAGCGCGGAGGGCGCGGTCAGCGCCAGCGGTCCGGACAGCGGAACGGCCAGCGCGACGCGGACGACGTCCGGAGGGCGGGGGACGAGCAGCGCCTCCCACGCGTCCAGCGGTCCGGTCGGCTCGGGCACCCGCTGAGTATGGTGCGGCCATGTCCGTCGAGCAGCAGGCAGACCCGGTGACGGCGGGTCCCGGCGCCTCCCTGGTGGAGCTGCTCACGGTCGCCCAGCGCCGGCTGGCCCGCGGGGTCGCCGCGGTGCTGGCCGAGGACGGTGCCACCCTCGACGTCTTCCGGCTGATGCGCTGCCTGGCCGCGGGGCCGGGGCGCTCGATGGGGGAACTGGTCGCTGCGCTGACCCTGCCGGCGCCCACGCTCACCCGGCTCGTGGACGGGCTGGTCGACGGGGCGGAGGCCTACCGGCTGCCCGATCCCGACGACGGCCGTCGCGTCCGGGTGCACCTCTCGGCGCGCGGTCGCACCCGGCTGACCCGGCTGGAGGGGCTGGTGCGCGCCCACGAGGACGCCCTGGCGGCCACCCTCGGCGCCGACCGGCTCGCGGACCTCGCCCGTGCGCTGACCGCGTTCGAGCCCGCCTGAGCTCAGTCGGTGCTGGGCGGCAGGAGGCGGGGCATGAACACCTCGTCGATCGGCCGCGGGCCGACGTACTGACGGCAGGTGCACGGCACCCACTGGTGTCCCGACCACCGGCCGCGCTTGTCGTAGGTGTCGCGGCGCAGCTCGGCGTAGCAGGTGTTGGTCTCGGTGTCGTGCTGGCTGAGCGTGTGGCCGCAGCCGCACAGCGGTGTCGGCAGGGCCGGGGGAGCCGGCTTGGTGCGCCGGCTCAGCCGGCCGCCGAGGAACCCCACCGCGAGCAGCACGGCACCGACGATCAGGCTGACAGGTTCCACCGGTGCGCTCCTCCCGCGTCGTGCCCCTCGACGGTAACGCGGGAGGAGGTGCCGCGGTGCCTCGGTCGGGATCCTGGCCCTGGCCGGGGAGGCGGCACACTCCTGTTCCGGTTCACCCGTCCGTGATTGTTTCGCGCGTGTTAACCCGGGCACATGGTCCCGCGTGGAGTCCTATGCCGTGGGGTTCGCCCGCCCGGACCGTTGGTCGCCGGGCCGACCGACCGAACAGAGTCACCCCTGGCACGCCGTCGAGGCGCACCGTCCCCCGGCCGAGCTCGACGGCGAGGTCGAGCTCGCCGCCTGCGGCGCGATCGTTCAGGTGTGGGGATCGCAGGACTGGTCGCGGGTCGGCACCGGTCGGCGGGCCTGCCCGCAGTGCCAGCAGCTGACGTCGGTCGGCAAGCCGCTCAGCGCCGTCGGCTGACCGCCGCGGCGCGTCGTCAGCGGCCCTCGGGACGACGGCCGCCGATCGCCGAGATCCCGGTGATCTCCCGGCCCACGATGAGGGCCTGCACCGAGTCGGTGCCCTCGAAGGTGAAGATCGCCTCCATGTCCGCATGGTGCCGCGCGACGTGGTGATCGAGCAGGATGCCGTCGCCGCCGAGGATGTCGCGGGCGTCGGCGACGATCGCGCGGGCCTTCGCCGCGTGGTTCATCTTGGCCAGTGAGGCCATGGCCGCGGTCATGCGCCCGGCATCGGCCAGCTTCGACAGCCGCCAGCACATGAGCTGCATGGCGGTGATCTCGGCCAGCATCCGCGCGAGCTTGTCCTGCACGAGCTGGTAGCCGGCGATCGGCCGGCCGAACTGCTCCCGTCGCAGGGCGTGGGCCAGCGCCAGCTCGTAGGACGCCGTCGCCAGTCCGAGCGCCCGCCACGCGACGGTGTACCGGGTGCGGTCGAGGACCGCGGAGACGTCCCGGAAGGACGAGCAGTTCGCCAGCCTGTTCTCCGCGGGCACCCGGACGCCGGTCAGCGTGATCTCGGCCTGCCAGACCGCGCGGAGCGCCGTCTTCCCGGTCATGACGGTGGCCTCGTAGCCCGGCGTCCCCTTGTCGACGACGTAGCCGCCGACCGACCCGTCCTCCCCGCGGGCCCAGACGAGCACGTGGTCGGCGATCGTCCCGTTGCCGATCCACTTCTTCTGACCGTCGAGCACGTAGCCGTCGCCGTCGCGGCGGGCGCTGGTCTCCAGTGCGACCGCGTCGGACCCGTGCCGTGGCTCGGTGAGGGCGAAGGCGCCGATCCTCTCCATCCGGGCCATCGCCGGGAGCCAGCGCTCGCGCTGCTCCTCCGACCCCAGCAGCGCGATCGACTGCATCGCCAGGAAGCTGTGCACGCCGTAGAAGGTGCCGATGCTGCCGTCCGCGCGGGCCCACTCGGCGGCGACCAGTCCGGCGGCGACCGCGCTCATCCCGGGGGAGCCGTAGCCCTGCACGGTGCCGCCGGCGATGCCGAGCCCGGCGATCTTCGGGACGAGCTCGAACGGGAACTCCGCGCGCTCCCAGTAGTCGTTGATCCGCGGGGTGACCTCCCGCGCGCAGAAGGCGCGGACTCGGTCGCGCAGCTCGATCTCCGCGGGCTCGAGGAGCTCCTCCACGGCATAGAAGTCCGGACTCGTCACGGTCGCCGACGCTAGGGCCGAGCTGGGCGGGCTGCCTGTCGTGCGGTGCCGCTGCCCATCACCCGGCTCGGTCCGGCCGGGCGCGGCCGTGGTCAGGCGGCCCTGTCGATCGGTGGGTGGATGAGGATCTCGGTGCCGTCGGGGCGCCAGGTGCGCCATCGGCCGTC